>JAGPBG010000076.1 GCA_018063485.1 Cypionkella sp. | reverse complement strand
ACCCCGCCCCATCCCCAAATGGCGGGGAAACCCCCGCCCAACGGAGCAAGACTTGGATCAGGTGCGACCAGACCACTCCCCTGCAGCCCGCACTTTGGCGGGCGGTCCTGCTGTCTCAACCAACCCTTCATCCTTCTGTGACCCCAATCCAGTTGAGGTAACCCAATGACCGAACAATCCCCTAATGACCAATTCCGCGCAGGCTCTTTCCTTGATGGGGCCAATGCCGATTACATCGACCAACTGGCCGCGCGCCATGCCGCTGATCCCGCCTCGGTTGATGCGCAATGGGCGGATTTCTTCCGCGCCATGGGCGACAGCGAAAGGGACACCAAACGCGCGGCCGAAGGGCCGTCTTGGGCGCGCAAGGATTGGCCGCCCGAGCCTTCCGATGATCTGACCGGCGCGCTTACCGGCGAATGGCCGCTGATGGCCCCACCGAAAGAGGCCCGCGCGGCGGGTGCCAAAATCGCCGCCAAAGCCGCCGATATGGGCGTGGCGGTCACCGATGATCAGATCAAACGCGCGGTGCTCGACAGCATCCGCGCCATCATGATCATCCGCGCCTACCGCATCCGTGGCCACCTTGCCGCCAATCTTGATCCGCTGGACATGCGCGACGAGTCCAACCACCCCGAGCTTGATCCCGCCTCCTACGGCTTTGCCGAGGCCGACATGGATCGCCCGATCTTCATCGACAACGTGCTGGGCCTTGAAACCGCGTCGATGCGCGAAATCATCGACATCGTGAAACGCACCTATTGTGGCACATTCGCGCTGCAATTCATGCACATCTCCGATCCCGCCCAAGCTGCTTGGCTTAAAGAGCGGATCGAGGGCTATGGCAAGGAAATCGCCTTCACCCGCGAGGGCCGCAAGGCGATCCTCAACAAACTGGTGGAGGCCGAGGGCTATGAGAAGTTCCTTCATGTCAAATACATGGGCACCAAGCGCTTTGGTCTTGACGGTGCCGAAAGCCTGATCCCGGCAATGGAGGCCATCCTCAAGCGCGGCGGCGCGATGGGGGTCAAGGATGTGGTTGTCGGCATGCCGCACCGGGGCCGCTTGAACGTGCTGGCCAATGTGATGCAAAAACCCTACCGCGCGATTTTCAACGAGTTTCAGGGCGGTAGCTTCAAACCCGAAGACATTGATGGCTCGGGCGATGTGAAATATCACCTTGGCGCCTCCTCTGACCGCACCTTTGACGGCAACACCGTTCACCTCAGCCTCACCGCCAACCCCAGCCATCTTGAGGCCGTGAACCCGGTTGTTCTGGGCAAGGTCCGCGCCAAGCAAGATCAGATGAACGACACCGACCGCCATCAGGTCTTGCCGATCCTTCTGCACGGTGATGCGGCCTTTGCAGGCCAAGGCGTTGTGGCCGAGTGTTTCGGCCTTTCCGGTCTGAAAGGCCATCGCACCGGTGGCACCATTCATGTCGTGGTCAATAACCAGATCGGCTTTACCACTGCGCCGTCATTCTCGCGCTCATCGCCCTATCCCACCGATATCGCGCTGATGGTCGAGGCCCCGATCTTCCACGTCAACGGCGATGATCCCGAAGCTGTGGTTCATGCCGCCAAGGTTGCCACCGAATTCCGCCAGACCTTCCACAAGGACGTTGTGCTCGACATCTTCTGCTACCGCCGCTTTGGTCACAACGAAGGCGACGAGCCGATGTTCACCAACCCGGCGATGTATGCCCGCATCCGCAAGCAGAAAACCACGCTCCAGCTTTACACCGAGCGTCTGGTCAGGGACGGTCTGATCCCCGAGGGCGAAATCGAGGATATGAAGGCCGCGTTTCAGGCCACGCTGAACGCCGAGTTCGAGGCCGGCAAAGAGTACAAGCCCAACAAGGCCGACTGGATGGATGGCCGCTGGAAATCCATAACCCGCGAGGATCTGAAATCCTATCAGGCGGGCGAAACATGGATGAAAGCGCAAACCATGGCCGAAGTGGGCGCGGCGCTCACCCGCGTTCCCGAAGGGTTTGATCTGCACAAGACCGTGGCGCGCCTGCTTGAGGCCAAAAAGGCAATGTTTACTTCCGGCAACGGCTTTGATTGGGCCACCGCCGAGGCATTGGCCTTTGGCTCGCTGCAACTCGAAGGCTTCCCCGTGCGGCTGTCAGGTCAGGATTGCACCCGCGGCACCTTTTCACAGCGCCACTCCGGCTGGGTCGATCAGGTGACCGAGGAACGCTATTATCCGCTGAACCACATCCGCGCCGGACAAGCGCGCTTTGAGGTGATCGATTCGATGCTTTCCGAATATGCGGTGCTGGGGTTTGAATACGGCTATTCGCTGTCCGAGCCCAACGCCCTTACGATGTGGGAGGCGCAATTTGGCGATTTCGCCAATGGCGCGCAGATCATGTTCGATCAGTTCATCAGCGCCGGTGAGTCGAAATGGCTGCGGATGTCGGGCCTTGTCTGCTTGCTGCCACATGGGTTTGAAGGCCAGGGGCCGGAACATTCCTCGGCCCACCTCGAACGCTTCTTGCAAAACTCGGCACAAGACAACTGGATCGTGGCCAATTGCACCACGCCCGCAAACTACTTCCATATCCTGCGCCGCCAGCTTCACCGCGACTTCCGCAAACCGTTGATCCTGATGACGCCGAAATCCCTGCTGCGCCACCCGATGGCGATCTCGAATGCGGCCGATTTCACCGAAGGATCAACCTTCCACCGCGTCCTGTGGGATGATGCTCAAAAGGGCAATTCCAAGCTGCAACTGAAGCCAGATGCCAAGATCAAGCGCGTCGTGCTTTGCTCGGGCAAGGTCTATTATGATCTCTTGGCCGAGCGCGATGAACGCGGCCTGGATGATGTCTATCTGCTCCGCATCGAACAGCTTTACCCGATGCCCAAACGCTCGCTGGTGGCCGAGCTTTCCCGCTTCAAATCCGCCGAAGTGATCTGGTGTCAGGAAGAGCCGAAAAATGCCGGCTCCTGGTTCTATATCGAACCCGAACTCGAAGAAATCCTTACCGAAATCGGTAGCAAGACCAACCGGGCCACCTATGCCGGTCGACCAGCTTCGGCCTCGCCCGCAACGGGCCTCGCCTCCCGCCACAAACTCGAACAGCAAACTCTGGTCAACGAGGCGCTCGGCTGACCCTCAATTCGCGCCGCAGCGCAGGAGAATGATATGACTGATGTAATGGTGCCATCCCTTGGCGAAAGCGTTTCCGAAGCCACCGTGTCCACCTGGTTCAAAAAGGCCGGCGATACGGTCAAGGTCGACGAGATGCTGTGCGAACTTGAAACCGACAAGGTCTCGGTCGAGGTTCCCAGCCCGGTTTCGGGCGTCCTGGCCGAAATTCTAGCGCCAGAAGGCACGACTGTGGCCGCCAATGCCCGGCTTGCCATTGTGACCGAAGGGGCGGCCGCTGCCATTCCGGCCAAGGCGGCAGAGCCGAAATCGGTGGCCGCGGCCGCAGTGGGTTCGCCCGGCGCTGGCCCTGAAACCGTTACGACGCGCAACGATGTCGAAAATGCGCCTTCGGCCAAGAAAGCCATGGCAGAGGCTGGCCTGTCGGCGGATCAGGTCCAAGGCACCGGCCGCGATGGCCGCGTGATGAAAGAGGATGTCGCTCGCGCTGCCTCTGCCGCCCCGGTCGCCGCAGCGCCCGCCCCCGCCGCCATCCCGCGCGCCCCGGTCCCCGCCGATGACGCCGCGCGGGAAGAACGTGTCAAGATGACGCGCCTGCGCGCCACCATCGCGCGCCGGTTGAAAGACGCCCAGAATACGGCGGCCATGCTGACCACCTATAACGAGGTGGATATGTCCGGCATCATGGGCCTGCGCAACGAGTATAAGGACATTTTCGAGAAGAAACACGGCGTCAAACTCGGCTTCATGTCGTTTTTCGTCAAAGCCTGCACCCATGCGCTGAAAGAAATCCCCGAGGTCAACGCCGAGATTGACGGTCAGGATGTGGTCTACAAGAACTACGTCCACATGGGCGTGGCGGTTGGCACCCCTTCGGGCCTTGTGGTGCCGGTGGTGCGCGACGCCGACCAGATGGGCTTTGCCGCGATCGAGAAGAAAATCGCCGAACTGGGCCTGCGCGCCCGCGATGGCAAACTGTCGATGGCCGAAATGCAGGGCGGCTCTTTCACCATCTCGAACGGTGGCGTCTACGGCTCGCTGATGTCCTCGCCGATCCTGAACCCGCCGCAGTCGGGCATCTTGGGAATGCACAAGATCCAGGACCGCCCGGTGGTGATTGCAGGCCAAATCGTCATCCGCCCGATGATGTATCTGGCGCTGAGCTACGACCACCGCGTGGTCGATGGCAAAGGCGCCGTGACCTTCCTCGTGCGGGTGAAAGAAGCACTGGAGGATCCGCGCCGGTTGTTGATGGATTTGTGATGGGACGTCGGGGTAACCTCTGACTTGCCGAAACCCTCGTAATCGTGCCGCGCCCTCCCCCTTGTGGGGAGGGATGGGGTGGGGGGAGTTCCCCGGACCACCCCACCCCCATCCCCTCCCCATCAAGGGGAGGGGAGCCGCACATCCCGAACAGGAGTCCTTGCGCCATGACCCCCGAACTCACCACCCTGGCCCTCGCGGGCCTCCTGCAAGCCGCCCAATACGCGGCCTTTGCGATCCCGGCCAATCTCGAACTTGGCACCGGCTACACCTCATCCGCCCGTGACAAGCCGCCTTCACGGCAGCTTTCGGTTAAAACCGCGCGCCTGCAACGGGCGATGAACAACCATTTCGAAGCGCTGATCCTCTTCACCCTCGCCGTCGTGGTCGTCACCCTGTCCAACCAATCAAGCGCCACCACCCAAACCGCCGTCTATATCTACCTTGTCGCCCGCATCGCCTATGTTCCGGCCTATTACCTTGGCCTGCGGCCCTGGCGCTCGGCGATCTGGTTTGCGGGCTTTCTGGCCACGATGACGATGATCCTGGCCGCCCTGATCTGAATTTTTCCCGTATGCACGGGAAAAGCACGCAAAAAGCACGGCTGTAACACGGCCAAAACCACAAGGATACGCCCCATGGCAAGCTATGACACCATCATCCTCGGCGCCGGTCCCGGCGGCTATGTCTGCGCCATCCGCGCCGCCCAATTAGGGTTAACGGTTGCCGTGGTTGAGGGGCGTGAAACCCTTGGCGGCACCTGCCTGAATGTGGGCTGCATCCCCTCCAAGGCGCTGCTGCACGCAACCCATATGCTCCACGAAACTCATGAAAACTTTGAGAAAATGGGCCTGATGGGCGGCGCGCCTACGGTCGATTGGGCCAAGATGCTGGGCTATAAGCAAGAGGTGGTGAGCGGCAACACCAAGGGCATCGAATTTCTGTTCAAAAAGAACAAGATAACCTGGATCAAAGGCTATGGCTCCATCCCCGCGCCCGGCAAGGTTCAGGTCGGAAATGAGGTGCATGAGGCGAAAAACATCGTGATTGCAACGGGTTCCGAGCCATCTACCCTCCCCGGTGTCACCGTGGATGAAACCATCGTCGTCACCTCCACCGGTGCCTTGACCCTGCCCGCCATCCCGAAAACCATGGTGGTCATCGGCGCAGGCGTGATCGGCCTTGAGATGGGCTCGGTTTATGCCCGTCTTGGCACCCAGGTCACGGTGGTGGAATACCTCGACGCCATCACCCCCGGCATGGATGCCGAGGTGGCCAAATCCTTCCAGCGTATCCTGTCAAAACAAGGACTTAAGTTTATCATGGGCGCCGCCGTGCAGGGCGTTGAGGTGAAAAATGACGTGGCACATGTCACCTACAAACTAAAGAAAAACGACAAGCAAGACACGCTGCAATCCGAAGTCGTCCTCGTCGCCACCGGCCGCAAACCCTATGTTAAAGGCTTGGGGCTTGAGGCTTTGGGGGTCGAGATGCTGCCACGCGGCCAGATCAAGACCGACGACCATTATGCCACCAATATCAAGGGTCTATATGCCATTGGTGATGCGATCATTGGCCCGATGCTGGCCCATAAAGCCGAAGACGAAGGCATGGCGCTGGCCGAGATCATGGCGGGCAAGGCGGGCCACGTTAACTATTCGGTCATCCCCGGTGTGGTATATACGTCGCCAGAAGTGTCCTCCGTGGGGGCAACCGAAGAGCAACTGAAAGAACAGGGCCGCGCCTACAAGGTGGGGAAATTCCCCTTCATGGGCAACGCCCGCGCCAAAGCGGTGTTTCAGGCCGAAGGATTTGTCAAAATCCTCGCCGACGCCACCACCGACCGCATCCTTGGCGCGCATATCATCGGCCCCGGCGCCGGGGATCTGATCCATGAGGTTTGCGTGGCGATGGAATTCGGCGCCTCGGCCCAGGATCTGGCGCTAACCTGCCACGCACACCCCACCTATAGCGAGGCCGTGCGCGAAGCCGCCCTCGCCTGTGGAGACGGTGCGATCCACGCCTGATGCCCTCCGCAGCGCCCCTAAGGGCGCTGCGTCAACTTGCCAGATGCCGCAGCCCCTGCGTCACATCGGTCCTCACCGCCAGCCGCAGCCCCGGCTCATCGCCGGCCCGCAACGCCGACAGGATCATCCGGTGATGCTGCGGCACCTCGCGCCGACGCAGCTTTTGATACAGCGCCCGCATCGTTGGCCCCAGTTGCAGCCATACCGTCTCACACATCGCCAGCATTGCAGGGGTTTGGGCGCGCAGATAAAGTGTGCGGTGAAACTCAAGATTGGTCCGCACATAAGCCACCGCATCTTGGTTCATCACCGCCTCCTGGTTCAACCCGTTGATCGCGGCCAGCCGGTCGATCAAGGCGAAATGCGCCCGCGGCAGCGCCCGCGCCGCCATCTCAGGCTCCAGCATGGCACGAATAGCCGCCAATTCCTCAATCCGCTCGGCGCTCAATTCCGGCGTGGAAATCCGCCCCGAGGACGAAAGCGTCAACGCCCCTTCCGCCGCCAACCGCCGCACCGCCTCACGCGCCGGGGTCATTGAGACGCCAAACTGCGCCGCCACCCCGCGCAGGGTCAGCGCCTGACCGGGGGCCAGTTCGCCATGCATGATCTGCTGGCGTAAACGCCGGTAAATCCGCTCATGGGCGGCGGCGTTGGGATCGGCAAGGCGCGGGCTCAGAGTCATGCCTCAGCCAAACATCGCCAGCATGGGCGCGTCAATCGCTTTCGAAGCGGATCGCCTGCAAGGCCGCACCATGCTTGCGCAACCACGCCCGCTCGGCCTGCCATGCCGGATACAACCGCTCCACCACGGCCCAGAACCGGTGCGAATGGTTCATCTCGATCAGATGCGCCACCTCATGCGCCGCGACGTAATCCAGCACCGATGGCGGCGCCATGATCAGCCGCCACGAATACATCAACGCCCCTGCCGAGGTGCAAGACCCCCAGCGCGAGCGCGTATCGCGCAGCGCCACCTGCGCCACCTTGCGCCCCACCATCCCCGCATAGCGGTCCGAGGCGGCAACCAGCCGGTCCCGCGCCCGCACCTTCAAGAACGCCTGCACCCGCGCGGCAACGCGATCTGACGCTCCCGGCACCATCAGAGCGCCTTCCTCTATCCGCACTGATCGCCCCAGCGACGACCGAATCGGCAAGGGCACGCCCTCAAACGGTATCTCTCCCCCAAACCCGACCGACGAAACCTGCGGCATCCGCGCCAGCGCTGCCCTGATCCAGCCCTCTTGCGAAGTCACAAAAGCCAGCGCCTCGGCCTCACGCGACCGTGCGGGCAGCGACAAGGTAACGCGCCCGTCGACCTGAGCCACCCGCAAGGAAAACCGCCGCGCCCGCGAAGTTCGGCGCAGGGCAATTTCGACAGGCGGATTACCGGGAAGAATAAACATGACACCTCTGGACGCGAACCCGCAGCATAGCTATCTGCAAACCGGAACAAAAGCCTTTGACACTGCCATGGGCATGTGGCAAGCGGCTGCATTCCGAACCGATGGCCCATTGGGCCTGCCTGAACAAAGGGAAGACCATGCCACTGGCTGAATGGGGAACCAAGCGCGTTTGTCCGACCACCGGAAAACGCTTTTACGACCTGAACCGCACGCCGATTGTCAGCCCCTACACGGGTGAAGTCGTCGATATCGAAAGCGCGCGTCGCAAGATGGCCGCCTCGGTAATTGCCCGCGTCAAGCCTGAAAAGGATGACGAGGTTCTGGTTGACGATCTCGACGCCGACGATGATCTGTTGGTCGCCGATGTGGCCGATGATGCGGATGTTGATGACGAACTGCTGGAAGAAGACGGTGACGACACCGTTTCGCTCGATGATCTGGCCGATGTGGCCGGCGACGAAGAAGACGTCTGAACCTTCAGGCAAGTGCGCGAATACGGGGTGCATTTTCCGCTTGCACCGCTCCGCGCCCTCGCCTAAACAGCGCCCACGACGCGCCCAGTGTCGCAAAGGTTATCGGGGTCATAGCTCAGATGGGAGAGCGCTTGAATGGCATTCAAGAGGTCGGGAGTTCGATCCTCCCTGGCTCCACCAACCACCGCCTTGATAAATAACGAAAACCGCTGATCGCAAGATCGGCGGTTTCGTCGTTTCAGGGCCTCTCTGCAACAACTCTGCAACAATGACGATTCTGAGCTATAGCTGAAAGTTGGTGACGGGGGGATTGGGTGGCTTTGATTTCGTGCTTGATCCCGTCGCGGAATTCAACCCCCTGGATGATTTCGGGCAGGCGGTTCTGACCGTCGAGTTTGCGCCATTTCTTCTTGGCTGACAGCATCAGCTGGTGGGTCATCGCC
>JAGPBG010000075.1 GCA_018063485.1 Cypionkella sp. | reverse complement strand
GCCTTGTCGGTTTCGATCTCGGCGATGATCTGGCCGGATTTGACCACATCACCTTCCTTGACCAGCCATTTCGCCAGCGTGCCTTCCTCCATCGTCGGAGAAAGCGCGGGCATCAGAATTTCAATAGCCATCTCGCCCTCCTCAGCGGTAGCAAACGGATTTGACAGCGGCGACCACTTCGGCGGTCGTCACCAGCGCAAGTTTCTCAAGATTTGCCGCATAGGGCATCGGCACATCCTTGCCCGTGCAATTGATCACCGGCGCATCAAGGTAATCGAAGGCCCGCTCCATGATCGTGGCCGAGATATGGTTGCCAATGGACCCGACGGGGAAGCCTTCCTCAACCGTCACACAACGGTTGGTCTTCTGCACCGAGGCCAGCACCGTATCATAATCAATCGGGCGCAGGGTGCGCAGATCAATCACCTCGGCGGCAATGCCGTCTTTGGCAAGCAAATCAGCGGCTTCCAACGCATACTTCATGCCGATGCCAAAGGATACGATGGTTACATCCTTGCCCTCACGCCAGATCCTCGCCTTCCCAAACGGAATGGTGAAATCGGGCAGATCGGGAACCTCGAAGGATTGTCCGTAAAGGATTTCGTTCTCCAGAAACACCACCGGATTGCGGTCACGGATCGCCTGCTTCAGCAGACCCTTGGCATCCGATGCCGAATAGGGCATCACCACTTTCAGGCCGGGAATGGCGGCATACCAAGCCGCATAATCCTGAGAGTGCTGCGCGCCGACACGGGCCGCAGCCCCATTGGTGCCCCGAAACACGATAGGGCATCCCAACTGCCCGCCAGACATGTAATTGGTCTTGGCTGCCGAGTTTATAATGTGATCAATCGCTTGCATGGCGAAGTTAAAGGTCATGAACTCGACAATCGGGTTCAAACCACCCCAGGCCGCTCCAATCGCAATGCCGGTAAAACCAGCTTCGGTGATTGGCGTGTCTACAATCCGCTTGGGGCCAAACTCATCCAGCAGCCCTTGCGAGATCTTATACGCACCTTGATACTCGCCCACCTCTTCGCCCAATAGCATGACGTTGGGATTGGCACGCATTTCTTCGGCCATCGCCTCACGCAGCGCCTCGCGTACCGTCATGGTTTTCATCTTGGTGCCTTCGGGCCAATCGGCCGAGGCTTTGGAAACAACCGCCACCGGAGCAGTTACTGGTGTCGCAGCGACCACAGCTTCGGCCTTGGCAACCGGAGCCGCCACCACAGCAGAGGTCACATCGGCAGATTCACCCTCTTCGACCAGCACGGCAATCGCGGTGTTCACCTTCACCCCTGCCGTGCCCTCAGCCACCAGAATCCGGCCAATCTTGCCCTCATCCACCGCCTCGAATTCCATCGTTGCCTTGTCAGTCTCGATCTCGGCGATGATCTGGCCGGATTTGACCACATCACCTTCTTTGACCAACCATTTCGCCAGAGTGCCCTCTTCCATCGTGGGCGAAAGCGCCGGCATCAAAATCTCAATAGCCATTTCGTTCCCCCTCAGGCGTAAATATCGGTCCAAAGCTCGGTCAGGTCCGGCTCTGGGCTGTTTTTGGCAAATTCGGCGCTCTCATTCACGATCGCCTTGATATCCTTGTCGATCGCCTTCAACTCCTCATCCGAGGCCAGACCGCCGTTGATCAGCAGATCGCGCACATGCTCAATCGCGTCCTTTTCGGCTTTCACCTTTTCCACCTCGTCGCGGGTGCGGTATTTCGCCGGGTCCGACATCGAGTGACCGCGATAGCGATAGGTCATCATTTCCAGAATATACGGGCCTTTACCCGCCCGGCAATGCGCCACGGCCTTCTCGCCCGCCGCTTTCACCGCCAGCACATCCATGCCATCGACCTGCTCGCCGGGGATACCGTAAGCCAGGCCGCGCCCGAACAGGGTTTCCGACTTGGTTGACCGCGCCTGAGAGGTTCCCATGGCGTAGTGGTTGTTTTCAATAACGAAAATCACTGGCAGCGCCCAAAGCTCCGCCATGTTATAGGTTTCATAGACTTGGCCCTGATTGGCCGCGCCATCGCCGAAATAGGTAAAGGTCACATTGTCATTGCCGTGGTATTTGTCGGCGAAAGCCAGACCCGCGCCCAGCGGCACCTGCGCGCCAACGATACCGTGGCCGCCATAGAAATGCTTCTCGCGGCTGAACATATGCATCGAGCCGCCCTTGCCCTTGGAGTAGCCATCGCGCCGCCCGGTCAATTCGGCCATCACGCCATTGGGGTTCATCCCGCAGGCCAGCATGTGGCCGTGATCGCGATAAGAGGTGATGCGCTTGTCGCCATCCTTTGCGCTGGCCTCAAGCCCGACCACAACCGCCTCTTGTCCGATGTAAAGATGGCAAAAGCCGCCAATCAGACCCATGCCGTAAAGCTGGCCGGCCTTTTCCTCGAATCGGCGGATCAGCAGCATTTCGCGATAATATTTAAGCAGTTCATCCTTGGACAGGTTTGATTTCCCTGTCTTTTCTTGGGCTTTCTTTGTGGCCACGGCGGCTTCCTCCCGGTGGTTGGCGCGATAGTTCAACGTTAAACTATCTATACATCATCGGTGAAAAAAGACAAAAAAGAAAATGCGGCCAAAAACCATAAGCATGGCAGGCATGCGTTCAGCACAAATATAGCAGATTCTCTAGAATGGGGGTCTTGGCGCGAACTATCGCACCACAACCTCATCGGCGCGCAGATAGCCCAGCATTGATCGCGCCTGCTGATCCAGCAGGTCCATATCCAGATAGCTGTCCGACAGCCGCTTGGTCAGATTTTCCATCTGATCCAATTGGTTGCGCAGCTCATCCCGCTCGACCCGCAGGCTTTCGGCTTCGGCGTCAATCTGCACTCGGCGAAAGACGCCGAAATCACCCTGCACGGCGGCAAAGGTGAAATATAGGCCGAGTGTGGCCGACAGCGCCATATAGACAAGCCCACCCAAGGGCGGGCGAGACTGATTCGGTCTGGGATGGATCATGCTCATGTCAACGCCTCAACGTCTGTCCCGCATGGTCGGGGCAGTTCGCACCTGCATACTGTCACAAACAAATCAGCTTGTGAATCGGGAAAACGACAATCTTTCAGCCAGTTTGGAGGCGGTGGCTCATTTGACCGGAATTTCGCCGTCAAACTGCAGATCGGTCGTGAAGCTCGCGCTGAAATCTTGACAGCGCTGTTCTTTCCAATCCACCGGACAAAGCCTTGCCGTCACCACGCCCTCAATCTCGCCGTAACCCGAAGCCGCCCCCGGTGCCAGTTTCAGCCGCGTGATCTTCAGCCGCCCAGCTTTGCCCTTATTGCTAAGCCGTGGCCCGTCGCGATCTTCATCGCGGTAAATCTCAATCTCGACCTCACTGCTTTTACCACGCTTTTTCAGCGCCTTACCCATATCAGCCGAAATCAGCACCCGACCTGTGTCGATCTGGGGTTGACCGGGTGGATAGCCCATCAGGCGTAGCGTGACGACGCCGTTGTATTCATTCACCCAAGCCGAGGCATCAAAGGCACCGATGGAAAAATCAAATGTTTCCCAGGCCACCGCCTCTTTGCCCAGAAACCCCGAAATCTCGCCCATTTTGGGCGGATAACCGGGGCCGCCATCTTTCATCATCACATCTTGGGCAAACAAGGGGCCAGCACTCAGCGCCAGCCCCAGCAAAGTCGCCCGGATCATGCGCGGCCCTTGTAAATTTCGACCAGCTTGGCAAGCATCGCCAAAGCATCCTCACGCGGGCGCTGGAACGAATTGCGCCCGATGATCGAGCCATTGCCGCCGCCATCGCGTATGGCGCGGGCATCATCGTAAACCGCATCGGCCCCCTTGGCTGCGCCGCCCGAAAACACCACAATCCGACGGCCCGCAAAAGACGCGGCCATGCAATGCCTCACCCGCGCCGCCTGCGTGGCCACGTCGATTTTTTCCTTCTCGTAAACCTTTTTCGCCTCAGCCAGCATCAGATGATCGGTGGATAGTTTGATCTTGATGATATGCGCGCCCAAAAGTGCAGCGATCTGCGCCGCATAAGCCGCCACATCAATCGCCGTCTCGCCGTCCTTGGTCACCGCCTCGCCGCGCGGATAAGACCAGATCACGGTCGCAATCCCCTTGGCCGCCGCCTCTTTGCGCATCTCGCGGATTTCCTCGAACATCTCCAATTGACAATCCGACCCCGGATAGATCGTAAAGCCGATTGCCGCACAGCCCAGCCGCAGCGCATCATCAACGCTCGCCGTCACTGCCTGGTTTTTGCCCGCCGACTCAGACATCAGCGAATTGGCCGAGTTCACTTTCAGGATCGTCGGAATCTGCCCCGCAAACGTATCCGCCCCGGCCTCCAACATCCCCAAGGGCGAGGCAAAAGCATTCAGCCCGGCATCAATCGCCAATTGATAATGGTAATGCGGATCATAGCCCGCCGGGTTCACAGCATAATTCCTTGCAGGCCCATGCTCGAACCCCTGATCGACCGGCAAGATGATCACCTTGCCGGTGCCGCCCAGCTTGCCCTCCATCAATATCCGCGCCAGATTGCCCTTCACGCCGGGGGTTTCGCCTTCGTAATTGGCGAGAATCTTCTGAACGGCTTTGGTCGTGCGCATGGTAATTTCCCTTGAAATTGGCGTGTTGATACAATTGGTAGAAACCTTGTGCCCAAGGCGCAAGCACGGTTGCGCTAACGCTTGTTACCAGCGGCGCTTCAGGAACATCCCGGTGATAAAAGTCACCACCCGGCGCGGCGCGATCCGGGGCACAAAGGCAAAGATCTTGTTCATTGCGCCGACGACCTTGACGCGCTGGCCGCGTTTCATCGCCTTCCAGCCTGCCAGAGCCACAGAATCGGCCAAGGGCAGGGGCAGGCGGGTGATCAGGGTTTTATGTTCGGCCCCATCGGCGGCAAAAAACTCGGTCGCTGTCGCACCAGGGCAAAGCGCCGTCACCGTTACACCCGTTCCACGCAGCTCTTCTGACACCGCCTCGGACAGGCTCAGCAAATAGGCTTTGGTTGCGTGATAAACCGCCATATTCGGCCCCGGCAGAAAGCCTGCGGTCGAGGCCACATTCAGGATGCGTCCCGAGCCATGCGCCGCCATTACCGCCGCTGCGCGCTTCATCAGGATGGTCGCGGCCATGATATTTACCTCAATCGAGGCAGATTCGCGCACCCATCCCTCTAGATCGGTAAACCGCCCGTTTCGCCCCAGCCCGGCATTGTTGACCAGCACCGCAATCTGCCGCCCTTTGCTTGCGCGTGCCCAAAGCGATTCGGCCTCTTCGGCGCGGCTCAAATCGGCGGGGATCACCTCGACCTGCACCTGATAGGCCCGCCGCAAACCCTTGGCCAAGGCCTCCAGCTTGTCTTGCTGGCGCGCCGACAGGATCACGTCATAGCCGTCTTTGGCGGCAATGGTGGCAAACTCCCGCCCCAGCCCCTCGGAGGCGCCGGTGACCAGCGCCCACTGCTTGATCAGGGGGGGGCCCATCAACCCAAAGCCGCCACGCCGGGCAAGGTTTTACCTTCCATCCATTCAAGGAACGCCCCGCCAGCCGTTGAAATAAAGGTGAAATCATCTGCTGCCCCGGCCTGATTGAGGGCTGCCACCGTATCCCCGCCGCCCGCCACCGAGATCAACTTGCCCTCGCGCGTCAGTCTTGCGGCCGCTTTCGCCGCTGCATTGGTGGCCGCATTGAACGGCTCCAGTTCAAATGCCCCCAAAGGCCCGTTCCACAGCATCGTGCGGCAGGTTTCAAACACCTTTGTCACCTCGGCCACAGTCTGCGGCCCGGCGTCCAGAATCATTGCATCCGCAGGGCAGGCGGTGCTTGCCACGGTTTCATGCGCCGCCCCCGCCTTGAATTCCCGCGCCACCACCACATCGACGGGCAGGTGGATCACACATCCTGCCGCCTTGGCCTTGGCCAAAATCTCCAATGCCGTCGCGGCCATATCGCGCTCGGCCAAGGATTTCCCCACCTCAAGCCCTTGCGCCACAAGGAAAGTATTCGCCATGCCGCCGCCGATCACCAGATGATCAACCTTGCTCACCAGATTGCCCAACAGATCCAGCTTGGTGGACACCTTTGCGCCCCCCACCACCGCTACTACGGGGCGAGCAGGGTTGCTCAAAGCCGCCTCCAAAGCCCGCAGCTCTGCCTCCATCAGCCGCCCGGCGCAGCTTGGCAGCAGATGCGCAACACCTTCGGTTGAGGCATGGGCGCGATGCGCCGCAGAAAAAGCATCATTGCAAAACACATCCCCCAACCCGGCCAAAAACTGCGCCATAGCCGGATCATTCGCCTCTTCCCCTGGTGAAAACCGCGTATTTTCCGCCAGAACAACCGCATCCTGGGGCAGCGCGGCAATCGCCTCGCGGCTTGGGCGCGCCATGAAATGCACCTTGCGCCCCAAGGCCACCTCAAGTGCCGGCTGCACCAGCGACAGACTCATCTGCGGCACCACCTTGCCCTTGGGCCGGCCGAAATGCGCCAGCAACACCACCTTGGCCCCACGCGCAAGCAGGTCATTCACGCTTGGCACGATCTTCTCGATCCGGGTGGCATCGGTAACGATTCCCCCCTCCATCGGCACGTTGATATCCACCCGCAACAGCACGGTTTTCCCTGCCATGGCAATATCGTCAATTGTTTTCCAAGCCATCATGCCCTCCTGAACCGCTGCTCACTGTTTCCGCCGATATCACCGCCTCGTCAACTGTTTGCCCTTCCCCTTCGCTGCCATGATCACTAAGTTCCGCCCATCAAAACCAAAGGATCAGGCAAATGGCCGATATCAAAGACCCGGAAAACACCATCATCATCACCCTCAAAGGCGGCGAGGTTGTCATCGAGATGCTGGCAGATATCGCTCCCAAACATGTCGAGCGCATGAAGACTCTGGCCCGCGCCAAAGCCTATGACAATGTCTGCTTTCACCGCGTGATCGACGGCTTCATGGCGCAAACCGGCGATGTCGCCAATGGCAATATGGAAAGCGATTTCAACCTGCGCAAAGCGGGCACCGGCGGCTCGGAGCATCCCGACCTTGCGGCCGAGTTTTCCGGCATCCCGCATGATCGTGGCACCATCGGTGCGGCGCGTTCGCAAAACCCGAACTCGGCCAATTCACAATTCTTCATCAATTTCAGTGACAACCACTTCCTGAACCGCCAATACACGGTTTATGGCCGGGTGATCTCGGGGATGGAGCATGTCGATGCGATCACCAAGGGCGAGCCTCCGGCAAACCCGGATCGCATGATCACTGTCCGGGTGGCTGCCGATGTTCAATAAACTTGTCCTCGCAGCCCTGCTGCTCACCGCCGCTCCCGCATTTGCCGAAGGCGACGGCCCGGGGCCGAACCTGATCATCGAAGTGGCCGGCGCCGCCAAGGGCGAGATCGTCATTGATCTCGATGCCAAGAACGCACCCAAACATGCGGCGCAGATTGTGGCCTTGGCCGAATCCGGTGCCTATGACAACGTGATCTTCCACCGGGTGATCGACGGTTTCATGGCGCAAACCGGCGATGTGCAATTCGGCAAGAAAGGCGGCGATACGTCGCGCGCAGGCTCGGGCGGCTCGGATATGGCCGATCTTCCCGCCGAGTTTTCCCAAGTGCCGTTTGAACGTGGTACAGTAGGAATGGCGCGCGCCAATGATCCAAATTCGGCCAACAGCCAGTTTTTCATCATGTTCGCGCCGGGTGATTTCCTGAACGGCCAATATACGGTCATCGGCAAGGTGATCAAAGGCATGGATGTGGTGGATGCTATCGCCAAGGGCGAGCCGCCTGCGGAGCCCGATGTCATGGTGAAAGTCACCGTCCAGGAATGACCCTATTGGTCGGGGGCAGGCCCCCGACCTCCTAATCCCGAATGATCAACCTCGCAGGTCGGGGCAGGCCCCCGACTCACTTCACCCCATTTCCACGATCGCATGACGCTTTTTACCTGCCGTCAGCTTCAACGGCTCGGCCAACTGGCTCGGGTGCAGCTTTGCCCCCGCATCCAGCACCAGCTCATCATTCACCCGCGCGCCGCCCTCCAGAATCAACCGCTTGGCATCCTTGCCAGACGCGGCCAAACCTGCGCGCACGAACAACTGTGCCATGGTGACGCCTTCGTTGATCTCCTCCACCGAAACGCTCACCCGTGGCAGATCATCGCCAACACCGCCGCGCTCAAACACCTCATGCGCCGTAGCTTCTGCCGCCGCAGCCGCCTCGCGGCCGTGCAACAGCGTTGTCACCTCATTGGCCAGCCGGATTTTCGCCGCATTGATCTCGGCTCCCTCCAGAGCACCCAGGCGCTCACAGTCCTCAATCGGCAATTCGGTGTAGAGCTTCAGGAACCGCCCCACATCGGCATCGGTGGTATTCCTCCAGAACTGCCAGAACTCATAGGGCGAGAACATGTCGCCATTCAGCCAAACCGCGCCCGATTGCGATTTTCCCATCTTCTTGCCGTCAGAAGTGGTGAGCAAGGGTGAGGTCAGCCCATACACCTCATGGTCGATCACCCGGCGCGTCAGATCCACCCCGTTGACGATATTGCCCCATTGATCCGACCCGCCCATCTGCACAAGGCAACCATAGCGGCGGTTCAATTCAAGGAAATCATAAGCCTGCAAAATCATGTAGTTGAACTCAAGAAAGCTCAAGGATTGCTCCCGGTCCAGCCGTGATTTCACGCTCTCAAACGACAGCATGCGGTTCACCGAGAAATGCCGCCCGA
>JAGPBG010000444.1 GCA_018063485.1 Cypionkella sp. | reverse complement strand
AATCAAAACCGTGCGCTGCATGAGGCCCCCGAACAAGCGTATTGCCCGTCTAGGCCGCCCTGTACCGATGATTCAAGACTATTCGGTCAAAAGCCGCGTGGCGACATAGCCTTCGATGCCATCGCCCTCGATTCGGATCAGCGACCAGCCGTCGGGGCCTTCGGCCACAACCAAAACCACCTCGCCCTTGGTCAGGCGCTCCAGCACTTCGCTATCAGTGCCGGGGCCAGCGCGCACATTTGCTGATTTGGGCAGCACATACATAATCTTGCCGGTCACAGCGGCGGCAACAGATTGCAAATCAGGTTGAAGGGGGGGCTGCACCATCAACGGGGCTTGCGGAATGTAAGTGGCTTGGGTTACCGCAGCGACAGGTTTTGGTGCAGTTTGCATCGTGCTGGTCCCAACCGCCGTCAAGGGTTGGCTGGCCAAGGGCGGCAGGATATTCTCCGGCAGCAGCCCAAAACGCACCTGGCCATGATCCTGACCTGCGATCAGCATTGCCGTAAATAGCCCCGCGCAAAGAAGAAAAATCAAACGAAACATCCGCCATCCTTGGTTTATCACAAACTGATATCTAGCACGATTCGGAAGGAATGTTTGTGGAAAGAGTCGCCAAAACTCCCCCTTAATCTGGCGCGGAAATTTCGGGCTGGACCGTTCGCGTGCTGCATCATACACAACATCCATGTCAGAACCGTTGGATGAGCCCCATATCGAGCCTATGCTCTTGTCTGAGCCGCTGTCGCGCGCCATTGGCGAGCGCTATCTGACCTATGCATTGTCCACGATCATGCATCGCGCGCTGCCTGATGCGCGCGATGGGTTGAAGCCGGTTCATCGCCGGATCCTCTATGCCATGCGCGAGTTGAAGCTGACGGCCACAGGTGGTTTTCGCAAATCAGCCAAGATCTCGGGCGATGTGATGGGCAACTACCACCCGCATGGCGATTCCGCGATTTACGATGCGATGGCGCGTTTGGCGCAGGATTTCAACGTGCGTTACCCGCTGGTCGATGGGCAGGGGAATTTCGGCAATATTGATGGCGATAACCCTGCGGCAAGTCGCTACACCGAGGCGCGGCTGACGGCGATTGCGGAAGTGCTGATGGAGGGGCTGACCGAGAATGCGGTCGACTTTCGCCCCAATTACGATGGCACCTTGGAAGAGCCGGTGGTGATGCCCGCGGCTTTTCCGAACCTGTTGGCGAATGGGTCAAGCGGCATTGCGGTTGGGATGGCCACCAACGTGCCGCCGCATAATCTGGACGAGTTGATCATGGGCTGTCACGCCATGATGCGTGATCCCGAAATTTCTGCCGAGGCGCTGGTAGCACTGATCCCCGGCCCCGATTATCCCACTGGTGGCGTGATGATTGAGTCGCGCGACGTGATCCTTGAGGCTTACCGCACCGGGCGCGGATCGCTGCGCACGCGGGCGAAATGGCATGTTGAAGATCTGGGGCGCGGGACATGGCAGATCATCGTCACCGAAATTCCCTATCAGGTGCAGAAAACCAAGTTGATCGAAAAGCTGGCCGAGTTGATCCAGCTTAAGAAAGTGCCGCTTCTCGCCGATATCCGCGACGAATCGGCCGAGGATATCCGGCTTGTGATCGAGCCGCGCTCGCGCACTGTCGAACCCGAGATGCTGATGGCGGCACTGTTTCGCAACTCTGATCTGGAAACCCGGTTCAGCCTGAACATGAACGTGCTGATCGACGGGCGCGTGCCAAAGGTGTGTAGTCTCAAGGAGATTTTGCGCGCGTTTCTGGATCACCGCCGCGATGTGTTGCAGCGGCGCAGCCTGCACCGGATCGAAAAGATTGATCATCGGCTGGAGGTTCTGGAGGGTTTTATCATCACCTTCCTGAATCTTGACCGGGTGATTGATATCATCCGGTATGATGAGGATCCCAAGGCCGCTTTGATGGCCGAGGATTGGGGCAAACCGCATCGTCGCGCCACCAACGAAAAAGACTATCTGCCGCCGGCCCGTGGTGAAGGCCAATTGTCCGAGGTGCAGGCCGAGGCAATCCTGAACATGCGCCTGCGGTCGTTGCGCCGCTTGGAAGAGATGGAGTTGATCGCCGAGCGTGACGCGCTGATGCTGGAACGCGCCGGGTTGGCGGACCTGTTGGAAAGCGACAAACTGCAATGGAAGCAGATCGGTGTCGAGCTGGAGGATATACGCAAGCGGTTCGGCAAGGATACCGTTTTGGGCCGCAGGCGCACCGAATTTGCCGAAGCGGGGGCTGTGGAAGATGTCAGCTTTGAGGCGATGATCGAGCGCGAGCCGATCACCGTGATTTGCAGCCAGATGGGCTGGATCCGGGGGCTGAAGGGCCATGTCGATCTGGGCGCCGAGCAGAAATTCAAAGACGGCGATGGACCGCGTTTCGCCTTCCATGCCGAAACCACCGACAAGATCTTGCTGGTGGGGGCAAATGGACGATTCTACACCCTTATAGGGGTGAATCTGCCCGGTGGGCGCGGCATGGGAGAGCCGGTGCGGTTGATGGTGGACCTGCCGAA
>JAGPBG010000443.1 GCA_018063485.1 Cypionkella sp. | reverse complement strand
AAGATCGCCATCGTTGATCAGAGCGCCCCGGCCGGGGTTCAGGATCACGGCTCCGCGCTTCATTTGCGCAAAACGTCGGGCGTTCAGCAGGTTGTCGGTCTCCGGCGTTTTTGGCAGCAAGGTGACAACAATGTCCGCCTGCGCCAGAATTTCGATCAACCCATCCTCACCATGAAAACAGCGCACGCCCGTGCTGTCTTTAGGCTGGCGTGACCAGCCAGCCACATCGAAATTCAGAGCTTTCAATGCCCTTGCCGCAGCACTTCCCAAGGCGCCCATGCCCAGCATCGCTACCTTTCGTTCTCGCGCAAGCGGTGGGCAAACGGGGTTCCACTGATGCTTTGGATTCAAGATATGGGCGTCCATTCCCAGATGGTGGCGCAGACAATGGCCGACCACCCATTCCACCATGCCTTCGGTAAGCGAAGGGTCAACCATCCGGCACAGCGGTTGGGTCAGACTCGCATTGCCGACAATCCGCTCGACGCCAGCCCACAGGCTCAGAACCGCCTTGGTGCGGACATAGGGGGCAAAATCCTGCAAGGGCGCGGAAGGGGCATATATGATATAGTCCACCGTTTCCGGGGCCGGGGACTCGGTGACGATTCGCGCGTCGATCCCTGCATCTTTCAACGCCTGGGGCAGAAAAGGCTGATATTCCGGCCAGATCGCCGCCGCGGCAAAGTAAATGGTCAGGGTCATGTTTGCTCCCTATCTGGGCCGGTGAACGATCGCGCTTTGCACCAGCCCAAAGGCCAGCAAGATCACCAATGTGGCAGAACCGCCATAGCTGAGCAAGGGCAGCGGCACCCCCACGACGGGTGCCATTCCCATCACCATCGACAGATTGACCGCGAGATACAGAAAGAAGTTCATCGCGACTCCGATGATCAGTAATTGGCTGAAACGGTCCTTGTTCTGAACGGCGGCACTGATCAGGAACACCAGAACCAGCGTGTACAGCGCCAATAGTGAGATTGCACCGATAAAGCCGAACTCCTCGCCCAAAGTGGTAAAGATGAAATCGGTGTGTTTTTCGGGCAGGAAGTTCAACCGGCTTTGGGTTCCCTGCATGAACCCCTTGCCTGCCCACCCGCCAGATCCCAGCGCGATCTTGGCCTGAATGATGTTATAGCCAGCGCCCAGTGGATCGGCGGAGGGATCAAGAAAGGTATGGATGCGTTTGTATTGATAATCATGCAGTAATTGCCATGACTTGCCCTCCGACAAGATCACCGCTGCGACCCCGCCACCCACCAATGCAATGACCGCCCCAAAATACCAAAGGCTGACACCGGCTGCAAACATCACCCCGGCCCCCGCAGCCAACAGCATCACCGAAGTGCCGAGGTTGGGCTGCATCAGCACCAGAATCGTCGGAGCAACGATGATCAGCACCGGGATAAGCACCCAAAGCGGGCGACTGACTTTCTTGTCATCCAGCCAGTCGTAATAGGTGGCCAGCATCATCACCAGCGTCACCTTCATCAATTCCGAAGGCTGCAAACGCATGAAGCCAAGATCAATCCAGCGTTGCGCACCCATTCCAACCGTGCCGAAAAACTGCACGATCAGCAGCAGGATCATCGCGATGAGATAGGCCAACCCGGATGTGTTGCGCCAAAACCAGATTGGCGTGAAAGCAATGGCAAAAAGGATCACCATGCCAAAACCATAGCGTTTGATCTGGGGTGCCGCCCAAACCGACAAATCACCGCCTGCGATGGAATAAAGCATTAGCCAACCGATAGCGGCGACTGCGGTGATCACCAGGATCAGGGCCCAATGGAGGTAAAACACCTTGGAAAAGCCAGTTGGCACGGCCTTGAGGCGGTATTCCAGAAAACTCATGGCGCCTTAAACCTTTGAATTGGTGGCAATGCTGCCATCTGGTTGGCGCAATTGCAGCTTGTTCAAAAGCGATTCCATGCGCCCGCGTTGGTCGGCGGGATAGGCTGAAAGCGATGGCATTCCATCTGACATCGCCCGCAATATGGCGTCGCGGGCTATGGGTGCCGCCACGGCGGAACCACCTCCGCCATGCTCGACCACCACCGAAACTGCATATTTTGGATTGTCCGCGGGCGCAAAGCCCACAAACAACGCGTGATCGCGCTGTTTCCATGGCAGGCGGTCATTGGCGACAACGCCGGTATCGCGTTCGGCCGAGGATATGTTGCGCACCTGCGCTGTGCCGGTTTTGCCGGCCATCAGCATCCCGGCCTCGACAATACGCGCCGACCGCGCGGTGCCGCGCGGCCCGTTCATCACGCCATACATCCCAGCCTGCACCGCCCGCAATTGGGCCGCGTTGACATCCAGCGGTGCAACTTCGGCCACAGGCACCTCTTGCCCGTCGACACTGAGCACCAATCTTGGGGACACGGATGTGCCGCTGGCAATCCGTGCGGCCATCACCGCCAATTGCAAGGGCGAGGTCAGCACATAGCCCTGGCCGATGGAGGCGTTGATCGTGTCGCCGATCCGCCACTCGGATTTCTGCTTTTCGGTTTTCCACGCCTTGTCTGGTATGACG
>JAGPBG010000441.1 GCA_018063485.1 Cypionkella sp. | reverse complement strand
CAGCCAGCGCGCCGTCGGTAATCATGCCGCCAGACATGGCATCCTGATCGGGCTTGAGGCGCTCAATCGCTTTGAATGCTACCTTCTCAATACCATCGCAGGCCTGTCAGCCCATCTGGCCGGGATTGCCCACCCCAATATCCGCGCCATGTATGACACGTTCCACTGCAACATCGAGGAAACCGATCCCATCGCGGCCTGCACCGACCATGTGTCTGATATTATTCACATCCATAGTTTGGAAAATGATCGCGATGTGCCGGGGCGCGGCAATATTCCCTGGGCCGAAACCTTCCGCGCCATCCGCGCCTCGGGCTATGATGATTGGCTAACGATTGAAGCCTTTGGCCGTGGCCTGCCAGCGCTTGCCGCCGCCACCAAAGTCTGGCGTAATTTTGCGCAATCACCTGAAGCAGTCTATTGCGACAGGTACGCCCATATCCGCAGACGCTGGGATGTGCCGGGTCGGTAGGCATCAAGTGGTGACATCGGGTTAGCCCAAATCTTTTTTTGCGCAGGCTTGCAACTGCCAAGGCCCGGTATTGTCCTGGAATTTGGTGGCAGAGAAAACCCAGCAGCGAACCCCATATGTTGGCCGCGCTTCATCACAAAGCGCCAGCATGCCCGCCATCGCCTTGCAAACCGAAGATCTTGCGACAGGGCGTTGAAACGGCGTCGGTTTCTGTTGATTGGGTTCACAAGGGCATGGTGTGGTTTGCCAAGAAAGCGGTCATTCTGGCCTGAGAGCGTGGCAACGGCGGTGGTTGTGATTGCGGTCTTGCAATCATTGGTACATGGGCTGACGATGTACAGACAGGCTGGCGGGTCACTGCTTGCCGGTGCAGTGAAGGGCTGAAACGATGAAGGTTCTTATATTCGATACCAAGGCGCAGGCCATTGCGCGTGTGGTTGAGGTGATTTCGCGGCAACTGCGCAACAAGGGCGATTCCGTCCTGGGCCTTGCGACAGGCGGCACGATGGAGCCGGTTTATGCCGGGTTGATCGCGGCCTATACCGAGGGTCTTGTCGAATTCTCGCGCGCCACCACGTTCAACCTTGATGAATATGTAGGCTTGCCCGCAGATCATGCCTGTTCCTACGCCAGCTTCATGCGGCAACGGCTGTTTTCGCAAGTGGATATGGATCTCGCACGGGCGCATTTGCCAAATGGCTCCGCCGCCGATCCGGCGCTTGAGGCGCAGCGTTACGAGGCCGCCATCGAGCGGGCTGGTGGTATTGACCTGCAACTTCTGGGCATCGGTGAAAACGGTCACATCGGCTTTAACGAACCGACATCCAGCCTGAATTCGTCAACGCGTATCAAGACCCTGACCGCCCAGACCCTTGCCGCCAACCGCCAGTATTTCCTGCAGACCGAGGACATGCCGCACTATGCGATCACCATGGGTGTTGGCACCATATTGCGCAGCCGCAGCGTTTTGCTTTTGGCAACTGGCGAGGCCAAATCAGCCGCAGTGGCGGCGATGGTGGAAGGCCCGGTTTCCGCGCGGTGCCCGGCGTCTGCATTGCAGTTTCATCCCGACGTCAGCGTGATCCTTGATCGTGATGCGGCGGCGGCCTTGGAACTGGTGGACTATTACTCAGCGGTTCATCCCGGAGGGCAGGAGGCGGGTCTTGCAAAATGAAAGCGGCGCTCCATTGATTATTCTTCCTGATCAACGCGTTGACGGGATCGCCGATAAGCCGCAAAGCGGAATGGCGGTGGCAATCGAAGGCGCGCGCATTGCCACCGCCACTCCTCCGGACTGCTCCGCACAATATGATCGGCGGGCCGCTACATCCGCCGGAAGGTCACCGCACCCAAACCCGGAAGCTCCAACCGCAATTGATTGCGATCTATCAGTTGCGCGGCAAAATCGTCTTGTGGTTCAAAATAGTTGATATCCGGCAGCGACAGGGTGAAGCGATCCTGTGTCTGGTTCGCAATCTGCCAATGGGCATTGGAGGATCGGGTGAACCAGAAGCCCTCTTTACCGGTGGCGGTGGTCAGCACGCCTCGGGACGGAAAAAAGATACCGGACTCGAACATCATGAAGATCCATGTGGTGACATCGCCACTGGTTTCGGCGACCGGATCGGACACCCAGCATCCGGACAAAAGCTGCGCCATGGTCTGGTCGATCTCTTGTGGGGCCAAAGCGGGGTTGGTTGGCAGCGGCACGAAATCCTTGGATTGGCTGGTCAGCACCCAGCCATTGCCCTGCAAAGCGTAAACCCAGACTTCGGCTGGCACTTCGCCCAAATGCATCCGACGCTTGATGTCCAGCACCGACCACGGCCCCAGGGTCTTGCCCTTGACCCCGACCCAATAGACCCAGGGCGGGAGTTGCTTTGTATAGTCGCTGACGGCGATGGCTTCGCGTCGAACCATTTCGACCGAACAGGTGACCGAGGGGTCTGCCGCAAATACCGGAGAGGCAAGCAGCAGTATCAGCAAAGACCGCAACAAGATCATGGCTTCACCTATCGGGAGGGTGCAATAAAAGCGGGCGGGTCTTGCCGACCCGCCCGTGATTTC
>JAGPBG010000442.1 GCA_018063485.1 Cypionkella sp. | reverse complement strand
CCAAAGCGCAAGGGAAACACCGCCAACCCGCCCAAGCCAAATGTAAAGGCCAGTGGCGGCGAGCCCACGAAAATATCCTCGGGCGTCACCTGCAACACCTCGCGTGCATAGCCATCCGCAATGATCAAAAGATCGCGGTGAAAGGCCATCGCCCCCTTGGGCTCGCCGGTGGTGCCAGAGGTAAACCCGATCAGCGCCACATCGTCGCGCCCGGTTTTCACAGCCGTAAAGCGCACCGATTTCGACAGCGCCGCGCGGTCCAGTTCCGCATCATGGTTCGCCGTGCCGTCAAAGCCGATCACGGTTTTCAAATGCCGCGAATGCCTGGCGCAGGCGAGCAACTCCTCCATCAACCGCGTGTCACACAGCGCCAGCGTGATCTCGCCCCGATCAACAATCTGCCCCAACTCACCCGCACGCAGCATCGGCATGGTGTTCACCACCACCGCCCCCGCCTTGGTGGCCGCCAGCCAGCAGGCCACCATCGCCGGATTGTTGGCAGACCTGATAAGCACACGATTTCCCGACTTTACGCCGTAATCCTCAACCAGAACATGAGCAATCCGGTTGGTCCAATCGCTGAGTTCCTTATAGGTGCGCAATCGTCCATTTCCGATCAGAGCGGTATGATCGCCAAACCCCTTTTCCACCATCCTGTCTGTCAGTTCCACGGCGGCATTCAAGTATTCCGGATAGTCAAACCCCGCCATCAAGAACACCGGTTGCTGATCTTCAGGCGGCAACCGGTCGCGGGTGAAGGTATCGCTATGGCCCGACGGTCCCAACATCACGCACCCTCCGCAATAACGGCCGTCGCCTCAATCTCCACCTTGGCCCGGTCCTCGACCAAAGCCACCACCTGCACCAGCGCCATCGCCGGATAATTCGCACCCAGAACTTCCCGATATACCGCCCCAAGCCGCTTGAGGTTATCCAGATATTCCTGCTTGTCGGTCACATACCAGGTCAGCCGCACCAGATGCTGCGGCCCCGCCCCGGCACAGGCCAGAACCTCGACAATCGAGCGCAGCACCACCGCGACCTGATCAATGAAATCGTCGCTTTCAAACTCCTGATCCGCGTTCCAGCCGATCAGCCCGCCCGTGAACACCATCCGCCCCGTGGCGGCCACCCCATTGGCATACCCCCGCGCCGCCTTCCAATGTTTGGGATGCAAAACCTCATGGCTCATTGCCCGCCCTCCAGATACCCGACCAGCCGCGCCCGCATTGCCTCGGGCCATGGCTTGGGCACCATTCCTTGCACCCAGACCAACGTGATCTTCGCCCGCATCCGCAACTCCTCCCCCATCCGACCCTCGATCACCAAGCCAAGCGAACTGCGCCCGACTTTCTCGATCAGCAAGGAAAACAACACCTTATCGCCCAAACGTGAGGGGGCCAAAAACTCCGCCGCCAATGAAACTGTCGGCACACCCGCGCCGCCCGCGGCAAGCATTTGCGCAAAAGAGCGTCCCACCACATCGGCAAAGAAATTCTCCACCACCGAATTGGTCATCTCGAAATAGCGCGGATAAAACACGATCCCGGCGGGGTCACAGTGGTTGAATTCGATCTGGATCAGCCGTGTATAAGTCATCCCAACATACTCCGCGCAATCACCACCCGCTGCACATCCGACGCACCTTCATAAATCCGCAAGGCTCTGATCTCCCGATATAAAGCCTCCACCACCACGCCCGAACGCACCCCGTCGCCGCCATGCAACTGCACCGCCATGTCAATCACCTTCTGCGCCGCCTCAGTGGCATATAGCTTGGCCATCGCCGCCTCACGGCTGACCCGCGCAGCACCCTGATCCTTGATCCAGGCCGAGCGGTAAATCAGCAAGGCCGCGGCATCAATCTGCACCGCCATATCCGCCAGATGCCCCTGCACCATCTGCAATTCGCTCAACACCGCCCCTTGAATCCGCCGCGCCTTCACCCGCGCCAAAGCCTCCTCCAGCGCCCGGCGCGCAAAGCCCAAAGCCGCCGCCCCAACGGTCGAGCGAAACACATCCAAAACCGACATCGCGATCTTGAATCCATCCCCCGCCTTGCCGATCAGCGCCCCCTCGGGCAGATGCACATCCGTCATCCGCAAATGCGCCAGCGGATGGGGTGCGATCACCTCGATCCGCTCCACCACCTCCAGCCCCGTAACCAACGCAGGCATCAAAAACGCTGACAGCCCCTTTGCCCCCGGCGCCTCACCGGTCCGGACAAACACCACATAGATATCGGCAATGCCGCCATTGGAAATATAGGTTTTTTCGCCGTTCAGCACCCATCCGCCCTGTATCTTTTGCGCAGAGCTTGCGGTTGCCGCCACATCCGATCCCGCCCCCGGTTCGGTCAACATGAAGCCTGAAATCGCCGCCCCCGCCCGCGTTTTTTCCAGCCACTCAAGCTGTTCCGACGAGCCGAACAAAGACACCGCGCCCATTCCAAGCCCCTGCATCGCAAAGGCAAAATCCGCCAAAGCGTCATGGCGCGCCAAAATCTCACGGATCAGGCAAAGGCTGCGCACATCAAGTC
>JAGPBG010000074.1 GCA_018063485.1 Cypionkella sp. | reverse complement strand
AACCATCGGCATTGCGGGCTGTCCCGTGCGGGCGCTGCGCGTCACCTATGTTGGGGAGTTGGGGTGGGAGCTGCATTTGCCGGTGGAATACGCCAGTGGAGTTTATGCCGCTCTGGCAAAGGCCGGGCAGCCGCACGGGCTGCGCAATGCCGGTTACAGGGCGATTGAAACAATGCGTCTGGAAAAGGGGTATCGGGCCTGGGCCTCGGATATTGGACCAGATCACACACCTGACGAAGCGGGCCTTGGCTGGGCGGTAAAGATGAAGTCCAACACCCCGTTCAAGGGACGTGAGGCCATCGCCGTGCAGCGTGAAAGCGGGGTGAAAAAGATGCTGGCCACCTTCAGCGCGGCACCTGATGTGATCCTGTCGGGGCGTGAAACGATTTACCGGAACGGGAAGCGGGTTGGCTGGCTATCGTCGGGAGGGCATGGCCATAGTCTGAACCGGGCGATCGGAATAGGTTATATCCGAAACCCCGAAGGGGTGACGGCCGACTATATACTGGCTGGTCAATATGAGTTGGAGGTCGCCACTTGTCGCCTGCCCTGCGACGTAACACTCGCGCCACCTTATGATCCAAAGATGCTGCGGATCAAGGCGTAGTCGTCAGACAAGACGCTGCAATTGCGCAAGGGCTTTTTACAGCCCTGCGGCCGGCGTCTGGTTGCAGATTGGCCACTTGTGTCAAGACCACGCAGCGCCCGGCCGAGGAGTGACATTCTGGAATATCCATCTGCCCAACGACACCAGACGGCAGAGCAGTCAATCAGCAGCCTTCGTGAAAGCCAGAAGTTCAGGAGATAAGCCCGCAGGCCTCCCCCATATTCAACGCGGCCTACCCAGATTCTGCGCGGCAGAAAGACGCTCTGCTTTCTGTCAAGGCCCGCATGATCAGGGGCGGGGGGCATCCGCCTCAGTTCGCGCACAGGATTGATTTTGCATGGGCAACAAGGCAATCTGAACGGGATATTTCAGCTTTGGATCAAAATCGCCATGCCTGTCGAACCAAGCCAAGTGACCGAAATCGAGAGCCGCGCAGCGCCCGCGGTGCCCAGCATCAAATTGTCCGAGATACTGAGCATAGTGATGGCTTTGCGCACAAAGGCGGACAGTGACTGGTATCGGGTGATCTATCTTCACGCGGCACTGATCGGGGCCATGGTGTTCTTTGCAGGGCAAAGGAACGAATTTGCCTTCGCACGGTTGGTGGTCTTTGCCTTCTACAGCTTCAATGTCGCGGTCAGTTTTGCTGCCCTGCGCGAGAGCTATGAGGGGCTGCGCCATGCGACGTCGGATCTGCGCAGCTTTCCCCCGCATCACGGCGGGGCCGCTGTTCAGAAATGGCTTGGCTCGCATGACTATGCCAAGGCATTGCGGTTGCAGCTTTGGGTTCTGGCCACCGCATGGCTGGTTGTGGCCTATCTGTTGCTTGCAGCGATGATCGTCGGAAGGATGGTCTGAACCGGGAGCGCCGCAGCGGGCACCTGCCCTACCCGCCTTCGCCCGCGATCAGGAACGGTGCCCAATAGGCCGGGTGCAGGCTGCGGGCATCCGCAGAGGGATCATCCAGCACCACCAGCATCGAGCGGCGCAGCGCTTCGGCCCGGCCGATACCGGGGGCCTCGGCCATTGCCTCGACCAGACCCGAGGTCAGCCTTGTGGCAGCATCGGAATAGACCGGCCAATGCGATACCAGCAGGCTGCGCGCACCGGCCAGAAAGAAGGCGCTGGCAAGCCCTGACAGCCCCTCTTGCTGATCGGCTGACCCGGCGGCGCTGTTGCAGGCCGACAGGATGACGAAATCGGCGTCCAGACGCAGCCCAGCGATATCGGCCGTGCTCAAAAGCCCGTCATCCTCGGCGCTGACCACTTTGGGCGGCGTCAGGACCAGACCGGCGTTGGCCGCGCCAAGCTCTCCGGCGATCAAGCCATGGGTGGCAAAGGAAACCACCCGGTAGCGCGCCAGTTCGCCCGATTGGCTAAGCGCCTTGATCCGGGTTTCGGTGGCGTCCCCTTCCAGCAGCAAGGCGTCCGGCGTGCCGAAAAGCGCTGCCGCGCGCATCAGCTCACAGCGCGTATCGGGCAAGGCGGGCAGACTGGCCAAGGCCGTGCCATCCGCCTCGGCTCCGCGCAGGATGGTCGCGGGCGGCGTCAACTCCATGGCCAGAAGCGCCGGTGTGGCCGGGCGGTCCTGACAGTCGAATGGCTGCGCGCCGCCCGCCTGTGCCCCGATCAGAGGATCACCGATGCCCAGAAACGGCAGCGGCGCCCGGCTGTCAGACTGGGTCTTGCCGCGCAAAGCAGCAAGGTTCGCCACCGAGGGCAGGATGGTGATCGCAGCCTGACGGATCAACCAGGGGGCCTGGTTCAGCGGCGTATCCGGGGCCGTGTCTTGGGTCAGCAGAAGTTGAAACGGCAGCGAGGAAAGGCTGCTGTCGGGCACCACGATCAGCGCGGTTTTGCCCTGCAGAATCTGGGCGACCGGCTCCATCAGGGCAAGATAGGCCTGCCGGGCAAGGGCGAGGTCGAAGACTGGCCCCTCGACAACAGCGGCATCCAGATTGAACGCCCCGCGCGTGCCACCCCGCCCAGCGCCACAGCCGCGATCGGTCAGGGCAGCGGCGCAGCGCAGGTCGCGGGCCAGGGCGGCCAATTCATCGCGGGGCGGCAGATCGGCCGACATATAGCCATCATGGGAAACCGCAAAGACCGTTCCCCGCGCCGCTCCACCCGAGGCAGCAGGGTCGGCACTGGCATAAAGCAACAGAACTTCGCCGGGGTGCAGCAGGGCAGCGGTGGCTGCAAGGTCCAGCGGTTTGGGATCGGCGAAGGCCCGGTAATCGGGGAAACTCCGGGCAAGGTTGGCGATCAGCGCCGCACGGCCAAGTCGGGCCTGATTCAGCGCCTGTGTCTCTTTGCCCGCATCAGCGCCGCTCGAAAGCCGGGTGATCAGTGCACGACGGGCTGCGTCAAGCCTGCGATCAGCGTCTTGCAATTCCTGCGCCAAGGCGGCGGCTTCAGGCCCGTCTCCCTTGAGCCGGGCGCTGGCCTTGGCAAGTGAGGCGCCAGCCGAAATGTCATTCACCCGTTGCGCGACCTGAAACGCCTCGGTGGCAAAGTTCATCGCCGCTGCACCCCGGGCCTTGTCGGCCATCTGCCGGGCCAGAGTGACATGAAGGGCAAGGTGGTCGCGGGCCTGGGGTTCACCCCGGCGGTCGGGTTGGGTCAGGGCCAGAGTGGCCTGACGCAGATCATCAAGGGCGGCCATCGGATCTGAGGCGGCCAGGATAGCGGCGCGGCCCGCGCGCAGATAGGCCAGCATCGGATGTTCGGGCGGCAACGAGTTGATCGCCATTGTCAGCAATTGCACCGTGGTGGCCGTATCGCCAAGGCCCCTTGCCAATACGGCGGATTCGATGACCGCGACAAGGTCGGGTTGGTCATCCTTTCCGGGCGCAAGAAGCGCGGTTTGCAAGGTTGCTGCGGCATCAGCACGTCCAAGCCGGGCCAGAACCGCCGCCTGCAAGGCAAGAATCCGGGGGCGCAGCGCATCGTTCTGGGGCAAGGATTGCAGGCCTTGCAACGCATCTTTCAGTGTCGATTCGGCCTGATCAATCTTGTCCGTCGCTAACTGACTTTCGGCCAGATCGCGTTGGGCCGCAAGCAAGAGGGCGGGATCAGGTTTGGCGTCGGTGCTGTGGGCGATGATCTGGATTATCGCTTGTTCAGCCACAGCCAGAGCGTCGTCGAGGCGGCCTTCGGTGGTCAGAAAGCTGCGCTCTTCGGCCAGAAGGAAGGCCCAGGCCTTCGGGTCTTGACCGGTATCGCTGGTGGTCAGCAATTTGTGGGCAGCACCATATGCGGCCTCCGCCTGAGCAATGTTGCCTTGATCGCGGGCGAGAAAAGCAAGGTCGGTCAGGATCCTCACGGCCAGAGCTGCCGATTGCCCGCCGGGTGCAGGGCCAAGGCTGACCAGGGCCTGTTGCAAAGTGGCGCGGGCTTGGGGTTGGCGTCCGGCATCGCGATAGGCCGAGCCGAGACGGGCCAGTGCCCGGCCCACGGCGGGCGCGCTCGGGCCATCGCGCAAGGGCGCAAGGGCGGCGATGGCCTCGCAAAGCTCGACAGCCTCATTCACCCTGCCCTGATCCAGCAGCCAGTCCGCAACGGTTTCCAGAATCGGCAGCGGATCATTTTGCAACGAGGCGAGGTAGTAGGGCGGCATCGCACCCAATCGCAAACCCCAGGTGGCGGCAAGATCATTGCGCCCGCCCCTCACTGTCGATACCAGCAAGGCAAAATAGCTGGTGGTCACCAGCGGATCATCCAGCGCCACGTTTGACAGAGCCAGCCGCCCGGCCCTGTCGGCAGCCACGGGATCACCTGCTTGAAGCGCCTCGCTGAGCGGAAGAAGCGCCTGCACCATCACATCATCCGCCTTGGCCCTCGCCGCCTCCATCTTGAACGCGCGCGCACTCCAGGCGCTGACTGCCGCATCACCACTCACCGCGGCCTCATCATCGAACAGATTGATCAGATCGGGGACATCGTCTTGCAGATCCTCGGGCGCAAGGCGCAGCAGGGGCAAAAGCCGCGCAAGGCCTTCATCGGCATACCCGGCGCGCAACAGCGCAAGCGCCCAAAGCGCCGCGCCTTCTTGCGCATAGGGACCAAGGGTTTCGTCGTCCGCCGTGTCCCGGATGACCATTTCGGCGGCCAGCAGGGCTGCGGCTGCGTTGTCGCCCGCATCCACCCGGTCGCGCGTCAGATCTGACATGGTCGCCAGCAAATCATCCCCGCCCAAGGCGTTGCCCAGCCTTGCTGCACGCAAGACGACGCGGCTGCTGTCCACAGTGCGGCCCAGATTGGCCAGACTCGCCGACAACATCCGCAGCACCGGGATCAATCTTGGGCTTTCAGTGCCAAACAGCTCCGCACCCGTGGTTTCCAGCATTTCCAGCTGCGCCACGGCCCCGGCGTCATCTTCGCCCAGATGGGCCAGAGTGGCGCGGGTCTCGGCAAGGTTCCAGCGCGCCTCATCCGAGATGGCGGCGGGTTCGACTTGCCGCAAAATCGCCTCGGCCTGCGCCGGATCGCCCGCATCGAAGGCCGAAAGCGCCTGATCAAGGCGCGGGTCGCGGGCCTCGGCCCGGCCTTGGGAGCCGAACGCGATAAGGACGCTGAACAGCGCGAGCGCGAATACGGCTGGACGCAATACCGCGCCAAGCGTAGGCTTTGTGGCATTCCGTTTCAGCCAGCAGGATCCCGAAGATGCCTGTCCTTTCTGTTCTACGGTCTGCCTCATGGGCTGTGTGCACCCTCGCAATGTGGCCTTGGATAGCGATGGCCGACCCTTTTGCCGTGATCGACAATGAAGGGTTCGGGGCACCGATGGCGGCCTTGAGCATGGATCTGCCTGCGGGTTGGACCGGCACCGGCAAGGTGATCTGGAACAAACCTTGCAGCGGCAATGAATTGTATGAGTTCAGCGTCACGGTCAGCGCGCCGGATGGGCAAAGCGGGCTCAGGATGAAACCCGGCCATCAGGTGCAATGGGCAGATACCACAGTGGACGCCTCGGTCGATCCGATGATCGCGCAGATGGCGCTGGCACAGGCCGAAGCGTTGAAGAACCAGATGCGCACCGAGTTCCGCGGCTCGAACTGCCATTTCGGCAAGCTCGACGGAACGCCCGCCGAGGTGACACAGAAGCTGATCGGGGTGCTGATCCTGCCCGACCGACCAACGGGTGCCAGAGTCACGGGGATGCAGCCCAATGCCACGATGCTGGCGCTTTACAAGGCCGGGCTGATGCCCGCGATGGCGGGGTTTTTCAGCCGTTACGATGCGCAGGTGGTCGATCTGGCCTATGATGGGCCGAATGGGCCGATGGTGGAACGGCTGTGGCTGTCCTGGACGCAATACGGCGTTGACCCCAATACCCCGCCCCTGCCCGGCTTTCCAGCGATGCAGTTTCAGACCCTGATTCTGGATACCATCACCTTTGTCTATGCCCCGGCAAACAGACCGGGGGATCTTGCGGCCGGCGAGGCGGCGCTTGCCTCGGCCAAATCCGATCTGGCCTGGCTGGAAGAGCTGCGCAAGGTGCAGGCCCGTCTCGCCGAGCAACGCCAGCGGACCCAGAAAGACAGAAATGACGCGGCCGACCGGCATAACAAGGCCTTTCTGGAAACGATCATGCAATAGGGTCAGTTCGACAGCAGTTTGATCACCACCGGCTCCACAGCGGTTCGGATGGAAGGGTCAAGCTTCATCATGGCCATGCTTTGGCTCGCGGCGGCGCGATTCTCCACCCCGGCCTGCTGCAAGGTGCCAAGTACCGCGAGCAGCGCGTTATCAGGGCAGGTGGCGGGGTCGTAACGCCAGGTTTCAACCGCTTGAACCTTGTCCACCGGGATCAGACCGCAGCGTTGCGCCGGCGCGATGTTGCGCCAGAACAGCGAGGCCAGATCGACCAGAGCCGAGCGATCATCGGCAAAATAGCCATGGGCCAGCATGTCATCGCCCAAGGCCGACATATCGACGGAATCAACATCCGCATTGGCGATCATGTCGGCCCCGCCCTGCCCGGCGCGCGGCATGTCACCGTGCAGCTTGCGTGAGGCCACGAGCGCCCAGTCATTTTCGGACGCATAAAGTGTCATACGGCGCGCCAAAGGGCGGATGGTGGGCAAAATCTCGGCAAAGAGTCCGGCATCGACATCAGGGGCGGCAAAGACCACCTGATCAAATACCGGCGGCTTGTCGGCGGTTTGCTGGATGCGCAGGGCCATCAACTCCAGCGCCTCGGTCAGGGCGCGGTTGCCCATGGAATGGGCCACAAGATGAATGGTCACCGCGCCCGACTGCGCCACAAGATCATCCAGAAAATGCGTCAGGTGCCGGGCCGAAACCTGCACCGCCGCCGTATCCGAGACATAGCCCAAGGTCGAGCCCATCGAAGGCCAGGAATAAAGCACCGGAACGCCGGTATAGTTCATGTCATAAGCCAATTGCGCCGCCCGTTTGGCCGCAGAGTCAAAGGCAACATTGTAGCCGTGGATGAAAACCACGATTTCCTTGCGTTTCTCCTGCCCGACATCCGAGCGTATCGCGGTGAAAAAGGCCTCCTTTCCAACCGGCTGGATCGAACGCAGCATGACGTGCTTGGTGGGCGAAGGACCGAACTCCAGATTCCAGATGGATGCGCTTTCGATGGCTCCGGCCACATGGCTGTCTGGCAGCGTGACCTCGGCCACGCCATAGTCCAGCGGACCACGGCCATAGCCATAGAACTGAGCCGGGTCGTCACTGCCGGTGCGGGCGCGGTCGGTGGCGTAGAAAACCTTCATCCGGTGAAAGCCCTCATCCGTGCCGCGCGCCCGGCTCTCCATGGGCGCAAGGGCGGCTTTGGCCTCGGCCTGCCACCGCGCGGCCCCGGCGATATCGCCCATTTGGGTGGCCAGTTCCGCCAGCCGGGCCATGGTGGCGGCAAGGATCGTTCCCGGCAAACCACCGTCCTGCTGCTCGGCAAGAATTGCGGTTTCCGCCTTGGCGGCACCGCGCAGATCCGAGGCGGCTTTATATTGGCCGACAGCACGCGACCACAGCGGAATCGGGTCGATATCCAATTGCCGATTGCGGGCGACAAGGTTGCCAAGCGCGAAATACTGCGCCGCAGCCTCGGCATGGCGGCCCTGTGCGACCAGAAGTTCAGCGGCAAGCCGGGTGAGGTCGTGCAGGATGCGCGGGTCGGGTTCAGCCTTGGCAAACGCGCTCAGCGCTTGATCAATTGCCTCCAGCGCCATCGCGGGATCCGTGGCGGCGAGGTTGGAAATCCGGCTGAAATCAACGTTATCCTGCGCCGCAACGGGGCTTGTCAGGGCAAGGATCGCCAAAGCCAGCACCATCCAGGCTTTGCGCAAATGCTGCGTGATCATTGCCATCCCCAACAGATATCAGTTGCCGCGAGTGTGGCCCGCGCGCGCGTTTGCGTCCAATCAAATTTCATTTGCGTGACGGGGCAAAGGATGTAGCATCGTCCCATATTCCTTTCTCAGGTGCTGCCATGACGCTGTCACCTATTTCGATACCTGCGCGAGCCTTGTTTCGGCTGCTTTGGGTATCTGCTCTGGGCGTGATGCTGACCGTGGCGGCGCCTGCCTTGGCAAAAACAAGGGCGTTGTTGATCGGGGCTGCGGTCTATGATCCGGCGCTGGGCATTGCCAATCTGAAGGGCCCTCCCAATGATGTGGCGCTGCTGCGCGATACGTTATCCGCGCGGGGAGTGACGGCGATCACTCTTCTGGCCGATGGCGTGGCCGGGGCCAAACGCCCCACCCATGCGGCGATCCTGTCGGCCTTTGCCGATCTGGCCCAAGTCAGCGGGCCCGGCGATCTGGTCTTTGTCTCGATGAGCGGGCACGGCACACGCCAGCCCGACCAGAACGGCGATGAAACCGACGGTCTGGATGAGGTCTTTCTGCCATCAGACACCGGGCGGGCCGAAGGCGGCGCACAAGTGATCCCCAACGCATTGGTCGATGACGAGATCGGCGCGGCCGTGATGGCCATAAGGCAGAAAGGGGCCGATGTGGTGCTGGTGATGGACAGTTGCCATTCCGGCTCGGGCTTGCGTGATGCCGCAACGGATCAGGTGGCGCGTTTTGTCGACCCGGCGGCACTGGGCATTCGCGCCGGAGCCGTCGGCACTGGCAACCAGATCAGTGTGCTGGAGGAGAAAGAGCAGAGCGCACCCGGACAAGTCGTGGCCTTTTTCGCGGCT
>JAGPBG010000440.1 GCA_018063485.1 Cypionkella sp. | reverse complement strand
CCCTATCGTCTGGAGAACTACCAGCAAAGTGCCCAGGCTAAGGCATGACCTCGAATTTATCGACATCAACCATGCCGTGATCGGTGATTTTCAGGTGCGGGATCACCGGGAGGCAGAGGAAGGCGAGTTGCAGGAAGGGTTCTTCCAGCGTGACTCCCAGCGAATGGGCGGCAGAGCGCAGGGCGGTTAGATCATGGCGGACTTGTTCAAAGCTGTTCAGGCTCATCAACCCCGCCACAGGTAGCGCGAGTTCGGCAAGGATGCGTCCGCCCTCAACCACGACAAAGCCGCCTTCGATCTGGCCAAGACGTTGCACGGCCAGCGCCATATCTTCGTAATCGGCGCCTACCACGGCGATGTTGTGATGATCATGGCAAACGGTTGAGGCAATCGCACCGCGTTGCAGGCCAAAGCCCTTCACAAATCCGGTGGACCGGTTGCCATTGACACCGTGACGCTCAATCACCGCAATTTTTACCAGATCGCGCGATAGATCAGGGCGTTTGTCGCCATCGACGGGCGCGATGTCATAGGTAAGGTGTTCGGTGATGATCTTGCCGGGCAAAATCCCGATTACCGGAGTTTCGACGCGGTTGCCCCCGGTTCGGAAATGGTGCGGTTCGATTGGTGGCGCCTTGACAGAATGGCGCGCAACCGGGGGAATGGTCTGGCGGGCGGCAAAGGCGGCTGGGGTTATTTTGACACCGCCCGCGAACACGTCCGACACCTGGCACGACTCCAGCGTATCAATCACCACAATATCGGCACGTTTGCCCGGAGCGATCAGGCCGCGGTCTTTCAGGCCAAAGGCTTCGGCCGCCGACAGGCTGGCGGCGCGATAGGCGGCAAGTGGCGACGCGCCAAGGCTGATTGCGGTGCGGATCATGTAATCAAGATGACCGTATTCGCCGATATCGAGCGGGTTGCGGTCATCGGTGCAAAAGCACAAATAGGGTGCGTGGCGTTCGGTCAAAAGCCCAGCCAGCGCGTGCAAATCCTTGGAAACCGAGCCTTCACGGATCAGCACCCGCATCCCCTTGCGCAGCTTTTCCAGCCCCTCGTCATAGCTGGTCGCCTCATGTTCAGTGCGGATGCCCGCCGCGATATAGCCATTCAGATCATGGCCACGCAGCAGGGGGGCGTGCCCGTCGATATGGCGACCCTCAAAGGCCGCGAGCTTGGCAAGGCAATCCGGGTCTTTGTGCAAGACACCGGGATAGTTCATGAATTCGGCCAAGCCAATCACGCGGGGGTGGTTCATCAGCGGCATGATATCGGCGGCATTCAATCGCGCGCCGGTGGTTTCCATATGGGTCGAGGGCACACAGGACGAAAGCTGCACGCGGATATCCATGAGGGTGAGCGCTGAGGCCTCGAGAAAGTAATGGATGCCCGCAAGGCCACAGACATTGGCAATCTCATGCGGATCGCAGATCGCGGTGGTCACGCCATGCGGCAGAACGCAGCGGTCAAACTCGAACGGTGTCAGCAGTGAAGACTCGATATGCAGATGCGTGTCGATAAAGCCGGGAACCAGAATCTTGCCGGACAGATCAATTTCAACCTTGCCCGCATAGCTGCCAAAAGTGCCCACGATGGTCTCGCCACAGATCGCCACGTCGGTTTCAACCAGAGCACCGGTAATCAGATCGAACATGCGCGCGCCTTTGAGCACGATATCGGCAGGAACAATGCCACGGCCCTGATCAATCTTGTCAGCAAGTGTCGCTTTTGCCATGGTAATCCCCTTTCAGCTAGGGAACCTTAGCGGAGCGGTTTCGTCCAGTACGAAATTCATCAAGCCACGGCAAGAGGCCCCGGATGCGACCCCTGCATGGAATTGCCTACAAGGTGGCCTCGGTCATAATCTTCATCGTGATGGCGGCGATGATAAAGACCACGGCGCAACATGTGCCGCCGGGCCAGACGGTGTTTTTCCGGTCTTTCTTTGCGATTCCGGTGATCATGGCCTGGCTGGTGATGCGCAGGGAATTGGGGCTGGGCCTGCGCACAAACAACCCTTTGGGCCATTTCTGGCGCGGGCTGATGGGCACTATGGCGATGGGGTTGGGGTTTTCGGGGCTGGCCTATCTGCCGCTGCCCGAGGTGACGGCGCTTGGCTATGCCTCGCCACTGCTGGTGGTGATTTTTGCCTCGATGTTTCTGGGCGAGAATGTGCGGATGTTTCGGATTGCCTCGGTTGCGCTGGGCTTGACCGGCGTGATGATCGTTCTGGCCCCGCGTTTGACAGTGGTGTCGGGCGATGCGGCCAGCACGCGTGAGGCCTTTGGGGCGATGGTGGTGCTGGGCGGGGCGCTGTTTGCGGCACTGGCGCAGGTGACAGTGCGGAAATTGGTGATGACCGAACGCACCCCGGTTATCGTGTTTTACTTTTCGCTGACGGCGACGGTCTTGTCTCTGGCCACGCTGCCCTTTGGCTGGGTGATGCCGACCTTGACCGAGGGGCTGACGCTGACTCTGGCCGGGTTGTTGGGGGGTGTGGGGCAGATTTTGCTGACATCGAGTTACCGTGAGGCGGACGCGTCACTGGTGGC
>JAGPBG010000439.1 GCA_018063485.1 Cypionkella sp. | reverse complement strand
CCATCACCTCTGCAATCAGCGCGGGGCGGTCAAGCGCAAGGCCCAGCGCGCGGCGCACCCGGCTGTCGATCAGCGGACCCTTTGCCGCGTTCATCAGGAAGATGATCGCCACCGGGTTAAGGGTTTCCACGCGCGTAACACCCGACCCCAGGTCCGCGTCAAATGGCAGGTTCGTCGCCACCTGTGCCAAGCCGTGGCGCAAAGCTGCTGCCCGTTCGTCGGCATCCGGCATCGCCTGAAAGATCAGCTCAGACCCTTGTGCCACCGAGGTCATCTCGACCCTACCCGTTGTCACCTGCGTCAGACGAAAGGGGCCAGTTCCCGCGATTGCGGTCAGATCGCCCACATCCATCCGCACAAGGCTGTCAGGAGAAACGATAAACCCCTGAACCAGCACGTCCAGCAGATCGGCCATCGGCTCGGCCAGGGCGATGTGCAAATGCCGCCCCTCGCCTTTTATCGTCGCTTGGCCCAGATATTGCCGCCATACGGCCGGTGCGCCAAGGGTATAGCCTTTGTCCTCGCGTGCCATCCGCTGAAGCGAGAGCGCGGCCGCCTGCGCGTCGCAGGCTGCTCCATCTTGAAACACGACCCCGGTGCGCAGCGTGAAATCCCACTGGCAGGCATCGGCGCTGACTGTCCAGCTTTCGGCCAGCGCCGGCACGAAGCCCTGATCTTGACGGCGCACGAGGGTTTCACACAGGGCCGACAGGATTGACAGATCGTCGGCCGCATCGGTGCAATCGTGCGGATCAACCAGATCGGCACGGCGCTGAAGGATTGTGATAGTCCGGGTCATGGTCTGTCCCTTTGTGGCTCTTCTGTCAGATGGCAGGCGACGGATTGCCCATCGCCCATGTCGCGAAGCGCGGGGCGTTCTTGCGCGCAGCGGTCCCATGCATAGGAGCAGCGCGTGCGAAAACAGCAGCCGCTGGGCAGGGACAGCGCACTGGGCACCTCGCCCTGCAATTCGATTTCGGGGCGGGTGCGGCTTGGGTTGATGCTGGGCGCAGCCGAGAGAAGCGCGCGGGTATAGGGGTGGCGCGGCATGGCAAAAAGCTTGTCGCGGGGCGCGGTCTCGACCATGAACCCCAGATACATCACGCCGATCCGGTCAGCGATGTGATGGACCACCGACAGATCATGGCTGATGAACAGATAGGCCAGCCCGAACTCGTCGCGCAAATCCATCATCAGGTTCAGGATCTGGGCCTGCACCGAGACATCCAGCGCCGACACCGGCTCGTCCGCGATGATCAGGCCGGGATTGACCGACAGGGCCCGTGCGATGCCGATGCGCTGGCGCTGGCCACCCGAAAACTGATGCGGATAGCGCCCGGCGTGGTCGCCGTTCAGCCCCACCTTGGCCAACAGGGCGGCGACGCGGTCGGCGACTTCGGCCGAACCAAGGCCCGACTGCGCCCGCAACGGTTCGGCCACGATGTCGCGCACTTTTTGCCTGGGGTCGAGCGAGGCAAACGGGTCTTGAAAGATCATCTGCATCTTGGTCCGGTGCGGAAGCATGTCCGACTGGCTCAGGCCCGCGATATCCGTCCCGTCGAGCCTTATCGCGCCCGAGGTCGGGCGGTAGATGCGGGCAATAGCCTTGGCCACCGTCGATTTTCCGCAACCGGATTCGCCCACCAGTGCCAGAACCTCGCTTTTTGCCACGGAAAAGCTGACACCGTTGACGGCGCGGACGATCCGGTCATTCAGATGCAACCGCCCCCCCTTGACGCTGATCCGCTCCAGCAGGCCGGAGTTCAGGCGGAACTCTTGCCGCAGGTCTTGCACATCCAGCATTGCGGTCACGCGGTTTCTCCTGCGCCAAGGGGGAAGTGGCAAGCCGCGATTGATCCGCCTGAGTGCTCCTGCAACAGGGGTTCGACCTCGGCGCAGAGGGCAGCGGCGCGGGGGCAACGCTCCCGAAACGCGCAACCCCTGGGCAGGTTGCGGATATCGGGCACCGTGCCGGGGATCTGCCGCAAGCGCGGCAGTCGATGATCGGGGTTGGGAATGGAATCGATCAATCCGCGTGTATAGGGGTGGGCGGGCGCCTCCAGCACCTGGCGCACCGGGCCGGTTTCCACCACGCGGCCGCAGTAAAGCACCGTGATCTTGTCCACCATCTCTGCCACGACCGCGAGATCGTGGGTGATCAGGATCAACGATGCGCCCTGCGCCTTGATCTCGCGCTGCATCAGCCGCAGGATCTGCGCCTGAATGGTCACATCAAGCGCGGTGGTCGGCTCGTCCGCGATGATCAGACGCGGTTTTGCCAGCATGGCGATGGCGATGACCACGCGTTGCCGCATGCCGCCGGAAAACTGGTGCGGATAGCTGTCAAGCCGCTCGGATGCCTGTGAAATACCGACGCTTTCCAACATGTCGATGCAGGCCTTGCGGCGCGCGGCCTTGTCCAGATCGGTATGCAGGCACAACATCTCGTCCATTTGGCGGCCAATGCTATGTACCGGATTGAGGGCGGTCATCGGGTCTTGAAAGATCATCGCAATCTCGCGGCCGCGTATTTCGCGCAGACGCAGTTCGGGCGCATTGGCCAGCTCTTCGCCGGCAAAC
>JAGPBG010000438.1 GCA_018063485.1 Cypionkella sp. | reverse complement strand
AGCCATGAGTTATTTCAGGCGTCGCATGATGACGGGCGTGCTCCGCATCGGGTTGCCAAGCGATTACGCCGTGGCGTTTTTGCAAAACGCCCTGACTGATTTCACCCGTAATCATCCTGAGGTCAATCTTGAGGTTCATTGCGACCTGAGTCGCGAGATCTTGCGCCAACTCAGCGCGGATGAGTTGGATATCATCGTTGCAATGATGCCCGCGCCACGCATGCCCTATCTTTCGCGCTCATGGGTTGAGCACCCGATCTGGGTAGCGGCAGACTCCTTTGTAATCGACCCAGATCGACCGATCCCTCTAGTGGCGCATCCCGAGGGCTGCGACTACCGGGCGCGAATGATCCAATCGCTGGAAGCCGCAGGTCGGCGGTGGCGGTTTGTCTACACCGGTCCGGGTATATCGGGGCTTCAGAATGCTGTGCTAAACGGGCTTGGAGTCTCAGCGCTGACTCGGCCTACCTTGTTGAAAGGTATGCGTATTCTTGACCAATCGGATGGGATGTCGCCCCTAGAGCCGCTGCGGGTGGGGCTGTTTTACAAACACCCGCGCCAGACCGAGGCGGGGATCAAACTGATCAGCGAATTGGTGGCCAATCTGGACAGCATCAGTGCCGGAACGCAGCCCGCGGCAACGGCCTAGGGCCTCTTGGCATTTGTCAAGCAAATCTCTGGATTTCAAAAACCGATTTTGTAAATCCAGTGCCCTAACCTAGCGTCTGCGGACACGTCACCACAAAGGTGCGACAACAGTGGAGAGACTGATGACAGGAATTATCCGCCCAAGTGCAGGTTTCACACGCCGCGCCCTGCTTGCAACCGGAGCTGCCGCGCTGGCGATGCCAATGCTTGGCCGCCGCGCCAACGCACAGACCACCGAGCTGACCATGCTTGCTTGGTATGGCCATGCCGAGCCGGATATGGTCGCCGAGTTCGAGGCCGAAAACAACGTCAAGTTCGTGCCGAAATACTATACTGGCGGCGACAACATGCTGGGTCTGATCTCGCAGTCGCCCCCCGGCACCTATGACGTGATTCTGTCAGACGCCGAATATGTGCAGCAGCTGAATGCCGCCGGCTATATCGAGCAGCTTGACCCCGCCGACTATCCCTTTGACGAGTTTTTCCCCGAGTTCCAGCACTTCCCCGGCCATTGGGTTGATGACAAGCTGTACTCGGTGATCACGCGATTTGGCTTTCTGGGCGTGGCCTACAACACCGACGCCCTGACCGAAAAAGAAGCGTCCACCTACAATGTCTACTCGGGCGAAAAGCTGAAAGGCAAAGTCGGCCATTTCGACTGGCACCTGCCAAACCTTGGTCAGATGAGCCTGCTTTCGGGCAACAAATCCCCTTACGATATTGACGCCGCCGCATGGGACGCCGTGAAGGCCAAAACCATGAGCCTGCGCCCGCAGATCGGCGGGTTCTTCGACTACGGCGGCACCTTCTCGTCGCTGGAAAACGGCCAGATGCTGGCTTTTGCCGGTATTGGCGACTGGATCACCGGGGTTCTGGAAAAGAACGGTGCCAAAGTGAAATCGGTGATCCCGGAAGAGGGCGGTTTGCAATTCACTGAATCCTTCTCGATCGGCAAGGGTTCGACCAAGGCCGATCTGGCCAAGAAGTGGATTCAGTATATTACCTCGGCCAAGGGGCAGGCAAAATCGGCTCAGATGGCCGCGTATCCCTGCATGATCCCGAACGAAAAGGGTTGGGCGGTCTTGGCAGAGGAAAACCCTGCCGAGGCAAAACGTCAGAACATGATCCTTGGCCAGCCCAATGCAATGGAAATGATCCGCAGCGGGCGCATCCAATATCGCCAGCTGCCCATTCAGCAAGACCTCGAGACCTGGAACGATTTCTGGTCGGAATACAAAGGCGCCTGACTGCCGGCCGACGGTGGCATCCGCGCCACCGTCGGCCAATTCCGGCCCGCCCATCTGATTGCTTATCCCCCTTCAACCAACGGAGCATATGGGCGATGCGGAGATCTTTCTCTTTCTACGGCTTGACCTTTTCTCTGCCGTTGCTGATCTGGCAACTTGTGTTTTTCGTCGGCCCACTGATTTTCCTGATCGCCCTCAGTTTTTGGACGGTCAAGAATTTCAGGATGGAGGCGGATTTCAACACGATCAACTGGGTCACGATGTTTGGCCGCTCGGTGTTCTGGCAATCCTACGGGCTGACGCTTGCCCTGGCGACAGCCGCCGCTGCGATCACCAGTGTGCTGGCCTTTCCCTGTTCCTACGCCATCGCCTTCAAGCTGTCGGCACGGCAGCGGCAGTGGGCCATCTTCATGATGGTGATCCCGTTTTTCACCAGCTATCTGGTGCGGGTCTATTCCTGGCAGATATTCCTGTCGGATAACGGCATCATCAATGGCCTGTTCGGCACCATCGGCATGGGACCGTATCCCTTGCTGAACACCGTCTTTGCCACGATGATCGGCTATCTGACGCTGACCTTTCCGCTGGTGGTGCTGTTGCAGCTGTTTAGCCTGATGTTCATCGACCGCACCCTGATCGAGGCGGCGCATAACCTGCGCTGCGGGCGCATCCGCACGGTGTTTGCC
>JAGPBG010000073.1 GCA_018063485.1 Cypionkella sp. | reverse complement strand
CCTCCATGCCACGCCCGCCGCCATGGAATCGCGCCAAGCCGCCATCGGCATGGCGCAGCGCGCGCAACGTCGGGGCGATGCGCTGAATAGCCATCTGCAAGGCGTCTGGCGCGGCACGTCCCGCTTCCACCAAGGCCCGCTCGGCCCAGGTCAAAAGCGTGAGCACCTCCAGCAATTCCTCCGGGTTGCGTGTGGGGATGCCACCCTCGGCATCAATCTCGCGCCCACATTCCACCGCCAAGGCAACCAATGCTGGCCCAACACGCGCTTCCATGCCAATCAGGGCCAGGCCTGCTGAAATCAGGCCGGTCAACGCCTCGAACCTTGGCAATCCGGGTGCGGCCTCACGCCAATGGCGCGACAGAAATATAACCTGCGCCGTAAGGCTGCGGTAATAGGCTTCGCTGGCCGCGCGATCGCGCCCTTGCAGCAACATCAACGCATGATTGATCCAGCGAATGATTCGCCGGCCCGCCAGATCGGGAGTCCAGCCCAGCCCTTGGCCCCGGCCAAAGCGCGATATCCAATCCCAGGTCCAATCCTGCGCTCGACCTCGCGCCACACTGTCTCCTACGGCCGCCAGGTCATCCAACCAGGCGAAACCTTGCACTTCAACCGAAAAAGCGTTACTCGCCTCGGTCAAATCCCAGATCGAGCGCCCGCGAGCTTCGATCAACTGGCCTGCAAACTGGAAATTACCGGCGACCAACTGCTTGCCACGACCGTAAAGCCCGATGCTGCGCGGCTCGGGTTGCGAGACAAATCCCTGCGCAGGCCGATGCCGCAAGGCCCGCCACATCGCAAATCTATTTCCCAGACCTGACGTCACCGCGGTCCTGCCTTTGCCTGCCTCATGCCCGCGTTCCTCCGGGCCTATCGGCAGCATCATAGCCACAAGGGCGGCACGCGTCACCAGCAAATGGCTTTGCTGACAATTGGGCTGAAAGATGAGGGTCAGGCAAAGCGCAAAGCCCGCGCCTTTGCCCTGCCTGAATGCTCATCCCGACATCATCGCCAAGCCAGCGGACCGGCGATTCACACCGCCTCAACCCGCTCCAGATACTGCACCAATCCACGCACTTCGCCCAGCCAGCTACTGATCAGCTTGGGATCATGCGGAGCGGCGTGAACGCCCGCCGGAATTTCTCGCCGCAGCACCGATTCCGCAGCAAGCGACACCGGGACCGACACCAACCGCGCCATCGCAGTGCCACGCGCATCGCCCCAGGCATCCAGTGCCCAGGTTTCATCAAACACCGCACGGCCATCCCGTTCAGCCCGCAACGCGACAAACAGGATCACCCGGTCCGGCTCGCCCGGCGCATAGGAATTGGTGGCCATTAACTCGGCCGCCATCTCGGCCAGCCGTGCATCGCCCGGCGCGCCCTCCAGCGTTTCGATCTCGGCAAAGACCGGGGCCCAGGCCTCGGCCCAGCCATTCAGGCGGATCGTGCCGCGCACGAAATCGCGGACCTTCCAGGATGGATCGAACCGGTAATCTTGCAAGAACGGGTAGCTGTCGCGGTTGGGATAGACCTCGAAACTCTCGGGTTGCGGCAAAGGTGCTTCATAGCGCGTGATCGCATCCCAAGGCCGCGCCACCCGCAATTCCGAGAAATTGCGCAAGCTGCGCGACGGCGAACGCAAGGCTTTCAGCACGCCCAGCGGGGTCCAGCTGAATTTATAGCGGAACGGGTTCGGGATTTTCGGAACCCCGCCGCAATAGGAAAAGAAGCTGAGCACATTGTCAGGATGATAGGCTTTTGACGCCCGGTAGCGCGCCACAAGATCATGCGCCATCAGGTGATCAACGCCGGGGTCAAGTCCGACTTCATTGATCGAAACCAGCCCTTTGGCCCGGAATTCCTCATCCAGCGCCCGCATTTCCGGCGAAATATAGGACGAGGACACAAAATGCGCGCCCTGGGCAAGGCAGACCCTGGCAATCGTCACATGCACATCGGCTGGCACCATCGACACCGCCAGATCACCGGGTTTCAACGCCTCAGTCAGCGCCTCAAGCGAAAAGGCGCGAATGTCTTTGGCGACATCGCCCACCGCTTCGGAGGCCTTGGCGACCGAAAGATCCCAGACCACCACCGCTTGCCCACGCTCGATCAGCCTCCGCAAGCCGGGGATCGAGGACAGGCCAGTGCCACACCAATGAATCGTCATACCCGTTCTCCCTTACAACGCAGCCGAATGGCGATCGAAATCCGCCTTCGCCCGCGCCCAAACCCCAGCATCCACCGCACCCAGCGCCAGCAACGAAGGCAAAAGTTGCGCCGCATAATCTTCGCTGCTTTCCACCGGCAGCATCGAGGGCAGGTTGTCAATCGCCGTCACATCCAGCGGGGGCACATCATGTACCCTCAGGGCTGGTGCATCCCATTCCGTGACCCGATCATAAACCTTGATCGGAGAGAAATCCGAAGTCGGATCACAGGCGATATCACCAATCACCGTCAGCGCGCGCGGATCGGTCTTGGCGCTGGCGGGCACGAAAACCGGGCAGCCGGAGCGCGCAAGAATGCAGTTCAGGAAAATATCGTGCTGCAATATCTGGGGGAAAGGGCCACCGCTGGCGGTTTCGGCCATATCCCATTTGGTAACGTCCACCCCCATCGCCGCACAAAGATCGGCGGCACCGGTGCCGACCCGGCCATTTGCCCCGATCACGATAGCGCTTGGACGACCCAGATCTGCGAAATCGCGGGCCAGATCATCCAAGAGCGCGGACTTGCTGCCATATACCCCAACCGACCCCAGCAATCCCTCGTGTTGTTGCGCCGCCCAGCATTTCAGCGACACCGCCGCCCCGGCATAGCCCGCCCAATAGCCAAAAGCCGCCACACGCCGCCCAGCGTCATCAACCAGATACTCCAGGTCATATAGCGCTCCGCCGCCTGCCTTGAAACGCTTGAGCAGCACTTGCCCCGACGGTTGGCCCTTGAAGGCATGGCCGAACATGATGTGACGGTGCGGCAAGGGGGTGCCATCGTCGGGCAGTTCTTTCAGCCCGAAAACAATCGCCTCCAAGGGGGCCTCGGGCCAAAGGTTCTCGGCCGCAATCTCACATCCCGCCGCCCGGTATCCCTCGATCCCGATGGCCCGAACCGAACTTTGCTCGACTGTCACCTTTATCCCTGCGGCGATCAGCGCGGCCGCACCGGCCGGTGTCAATCCCACCCGCTCTTCATGCGGGCGCTGCTCGGCCCTTATCCATAGATGTGTCATTCATTTCCCCCATCTGCGACTTGCCGCAGTCTGCGCTCTGGTCATTTGGGCGCACAGATACCAGATAGAGTGACAAGGAACAGGGGGGCAGGAGTGGAAATGTCGCGGCGATTGATGGTGACGGCGATCTTGGCCGCGCTGGTGGGCGGGCTTTCTGCGGTAAAACTGGCCGGTGGACCTGCCGGGGTGCGCCTTCGAATCAAGCAGGTGTTTGCACCAACTCCGATCAGTCGGGAGGATTTTGACAGGCTTTACACCGCCCCTCTGCCCCCCCTTCGCGCGCCGCTGAAATTCTACCACCTTGGCCACAGCCTTGTCGGCGGGGTGCTTCCGGCCATGTTGTCACAACTGGGCGGGCATGAATATGCCAAGCAACTCGGCTGGGGTGCTTCGCTGAAACAGCATTGGCAAGGCACCGCCGATGGCATGGACCAAACCAACGATCCCAAACATTATCGCGAAGCCCATGAAGCACTTGCCAGTGGCAGTTACGATGTGGCGATCTTCACCGAAATGCTGGAGTTGCGCGACGCAATCCGATGGCATGAAAGCCCGTTGTATCTGGCGAAATGGATTGCTCTGGCGCATAAGGCGCGCCCCGATCTGCGCATCTATCTTTATGAAACATGGCATTGGCTGGATGATCCCAAAGGCTGGCTGGAAAGGCTGGACTCCGATCGCGCGGAATTGTGGGAGGATGGCGTGCTGCGCCCCGCCATGGGCTATCCTGATGTTGGCACAGTCTATGTGATCCCCGGCGGCTCGGTGATGGCCGCAGCGGTGCGTCTGATCGAGGCTGGGCAGGTACCGGGCGTCACATCGCGCCGCGATCTTTTTGCGGTCAATCCCGATGGCTCGCCTGATCCGATCCATTTCAACGATCTTGGCGCCTATCTGATGGCGCTCACCCATTACGCGGTGATTTATCAGCAGAGTCCCGTTGGCCTGCCGCAGCAATTGGCCCATGCTGATGGCACCCCCGCCATGACCTTCACCCCAGAAGCTGCGGCGATATTACAAGAGGTAGTCTGGCGCGTCGTCTCGGGCTATCGTGCAACCGGAGTGCCGCAAGCGGAGTAAGTCATGGGTGTGCTGGCCCTGTTGTTCGATGTCCTGTTCGTGGGCCACAGCCTTGTCGGCCCGAACCTGCCCACCCTGACCGATGCCGCCCTACGCGCCATGGGGCAACCGGCCCGTGTGCAGGCACAAATCATCAACGGCGCGACACTGGCCTATAACTGGGACCATTCAGCGCAAGCCGAAGGTGTCGACGCCCGTGCCATTCTGACTGCCAGTGGCACAGATGTGCTGATCCTGACCGAAGCACAGCCAGTTGCGATGGCGGTTAAATGGTCTGACACCGCCACCCATGCCGCCGATTTCGCCAAGCTGGCACAGGCAGCCAACCCGCAGGTGCGGGTCTATCTTTACGAAACCTGGCCCAGCCTGAACTCTGGCCCCGGCAATGTCACCAAGGATGATCCTGACGCGGAACTGCCGTGGCGGCAACGCATTGATAAGGATGCGGCGCTTTGGCAAAGCATCATGCGCGATACCGCCGCCAGATCGGGCGTGGCGGTCGGGATCATTCCGGCGGGTCAGGCCATGGCGGCCATGGCCGATGCAATCGCGGCGGGAAAAGCCCGCGGACTGACATCAATCAATGATCTTTTTGTTGATGACATCCACCCGAATGGCAAAGGCCTTTATTTCGTTGCCATGGTTCAAGCCGCCGCCATTACCGGCAAAAGCCCAAAGGGCCTGCCCGCCAAGATCACCCGATCCTGGCAATCGCGCGATGCAATCCTATCGCCCGAACTGGCCAACATGATGCAAGAAATTGCTTGGCAAGTCGTTGAGGCCGCACCAGTTGCAGCCAAAGAGACTGTCACCCCGCCCGAAAATACGCCGCCAGCACCCGAAGCCGCGGCCTCAACCACCAGCAATCCAGTTCCCGCCATCGAACCAATGCCAAGTTTCGCACCGATCACCAATCCTGATCTTGCCATCGGTCTGGCCGGGGTGAATGACTGGTCAGTTCAGCAACCGTTCCTGAACATCATGAAAACCGCCCGTCCATGGATCGGTCATTTGCCCGGTCAATGGGGCGGCTGGGGCCATGATGATCTGGCGAAGGCGGGCGCTCTTGGCCCCGGTGGCTGGCCCCTTCGCCTGCCTCCCGAACTCACGGGGATTTCCACCCTGATCCTGACGGATCTGCCCGCCGAAGCGGCAGGCATGGCGGGAAGGTATCTCTTGACCTATTCAGGCAAAGGCACGCTGAAAGTTGAAGGTCGTGCCGCGATCGTCGAGGCTGCCGCGGGCAGTATCAGCTTTGATTATACCCCCGGCGAAGGTGGCGTCTTGATCACCCTTGCTGCCATTGATCCTGCCGATCCGATCCGCGATCTCACGGTGGTGCGCGCCGACCGCGCCACTGCGCTTGCAGCAGGGGAAATCTTCAACCCCGATTGGCTGGCGCGCCTGCGTGGTGTCAAGGGTTTGCGCTTTATGGACTGGATGCAGACCAATGACAGCCCTCTTGCCCATGATGCCGACCGCCCCCTGGCCGAGGATTACACCTATGCCCGTATCGGCGTTCCGGCCGAGGTCATGGTGGCATTGGCGAACCAGTTGAAGGCCGACGCCTGGTTCACCTTGCCGCATCTGTCGGATGATACATTGGTGCGCCACTATGCCGAAATCGCCCATGACGGGCTGAACCCCGGCCTGAAAGCGCAGGTCGAGTTTTCCAACGAGGTCTGGAACTGGCAATTTGCCCAAAGCCGCTGGGCCGAGGAACAAGGCAAGGCGCGCTGGCAACAGGATCACACCTGGGTGCAATTCTACGCCTTGCGAGCATCACAGGTGGCCGACATCTGGGCCGAAGTATTCGCTGATGATCCATCTCGGCTGGTGCGGATTGTCTCGGTGCAAACCGGCTGGCTTGGGCTGGAACAGCAAATCCTTGATGCCCCCCTTGTCATGGCCGAAACCGGGCAGGCTCCGGCCATGAGTTTTGACGCCTATGCGGTGACCGGCTATTTTTCCGCCCTGCTTGGCTCTGATCAAAAGACCGCCATCGTCAAGGACTGGCTGGCCCGATCCGAGCAGGCAGCAAAAGCCGCCGCCCCCGCCAATGGCGCCGATGCCTATATCGCCGCGCATCGCTATGATCTGGCGGTGGATCTGGCGGCACAGGAGTTGCGTGACGGCTCCGTCACCCAAGACCCGACGGATTCGGTGGCGCAGGTTCTGAGCGAAATCCTGCCCTATCACGCTGCGGTCGCCGCTGATCATGGGTTAAGGTTGATGATGTATGAAGGCGGCAGCCATGTGGTCGGCTATGGGGCGCAAGCAGATGACCCGGCGCTGACCGATTTTTTCACCTATCTGAATTTCACCCCGCAAATGGGCGCACTTTATACCCAGATGATGCAGGGCTGGCACTTGCAATCGGACGCGCCGTTCAACGCCTTTGTCGATGTCTATCGCCCCGGAAAATGGGGAAGCTGGGGGGCGCTGCGCCATCTGGGCGATGACAACCCGCGCTGGGAGGCCTTGGCCATAGGCTGCCCGACATGCTGAGTGTGATCATCCCCGCCTCGAATGAAGAGGGCTATATCGGCACCTGCCTGACCGCGCTGTTCTCGTCAGACCCGGTTCCTGGCGGGGCCGAGGCCATCGTGGTTGCCAATGGCTGCCGCGACGGAACGGTTGCCATGGCGCGCGGATTGACCGCAATGGCCAAGGCGGCGGGATGGGGCCTGACCGTGATCGAACGCGCCGAGGGCGGCAAACCCGGCGCTCTGAACGCAGGTGATGCCATGGCGCAGGGAAATCTGCGCACCTATCTTGATGCCGATGTTGTGGTTTCCCCCGGCCTGATAGCCGCGCTTGCACGGGCACTTTCTGGCCAAACAGCGCGCTATGCCACCGGCACCGCTCAGATCCCGCCAGCCCACAGCATGATTACCCGCGCCTATTCAGGGTTTTGGCAGCGCCTGCCCTTCGCCCGCTCGAACGCGCCCGGCTATGGTCTGTTCGCGGTGAATGAGGCGGGCCGCGCCCGTTGGGGCGATTTTCCCGCGATCATCTCGGATGATACCTTTGTGCGCCTGCATTTCCTGCCCAGCGAGCGCGTGCAGGTGCTTGACGCCTATGACTGGCCAATGATCGAGGGCTTTAGCGCCCTGACCCGCGTACGCCGCAGGCAAGACGCCGGCGTGGCCGAGATCGGACGGCTTTATCCCGAACTTCTGGCGCGCGAGGGCAAGGTGCGCCTGAGCAATGGCGAACTGGTCGCCTTGGCGCTGCGCGATCCGGTTGGCTTTGCCACCTATGCCGCTGTCAGCCTTGCCGTGCGGCGCGGAAAAGCCTCGGACTGGACCCGAGGGCGTTAAAGATCAAAGCTGGCAAAAACCGGCGCATGATCACTTGGTTGGGCCCAGCCGCGTGTCGGGCGCAAGATCCGGCTGCCATGACCCGACGCTGCAATGTCGCCCGTTGCCCAGATATGATCCAACCGTCGCCCTTTGTCGGCGGTATCCCAATCCGCTGCGCGGTAAGACCACCATGAATAGAGCTGCCCCTCGGGAATATCGGCGCGGGTCACATCGGCCCAGCCTCCGGCCTCCATCACCGCGCCAAAATGCTCGACCTCGATCGGGGTGTGGCTGACGATCTTCAACAGCGCCTTGTGGCTCCAGACATCATCCTCGCGTGGGGCGATGTTCAGATCGCCCACCAGGATTGACCGGCTTGGCCGCTCGGTGTGGAACCAATCGCGCATCTCGGTCAGGTAATCCAGCTTTTGCCCGAATTTCTCATTCTGCGCCCGGTCCGGAATATCCCCCCCCGCAGGCACATAGCAGTTGTGGATCACTACCCCGTTTTCCAACCGTGCCGCCACATGGCGCGCATGGCCCAGCGTTGCGAAATCGCGGCCCCCCGCATCGGTAAGCGGCAGTTTTGACAGGATGGCCACGCCGTTATAGCCCTTTTGCCCCCGCGCCACGATGTGGTTGTAGCCAAGCGCCCGGAACTGCTCCATCGGGATCAACTCCACCGGGCTTTTGCACTCTTGCAAACACAGGATATCGGGCGATTCTTCTTGCATCAACCTCGCAACAAGACCTTCGCGCAAACGCACCGAATTGATGTTCCAGGTTGCAAGAGAAAAGACCATGGCGCGCTCCGTTTTTGATGCCGCATCCTATCGTCAAGCACAGGTGCGATACAACCAAGGCCGGGTAAAAAAGAGGCCGGGCACAAGGCCCGGCCAGGTCCAACAGGGAGGTGCCATGTCATAACCCCGACATGGCAAGGGGAACCTTTGGCGAAACTACGCCTGACTCTCACCCTATGTTTCGATTCAGACAACAATATGACGTTTACGCAACCAATTTATAGCCACCGCTCTCAGTTATCAGCAGACGTGCGTTAGATGGGTCACTCTCGATCTTCTGACGCAACCGGTAGATGTGCGTCTCAAGCGTATGTGTGGTGACGCCCGCGTTATATCCCCACACCTCATGCAAAAGCACATCACGAGCCACAACCGCAGATTGTGCGCGATAGAGGTATTTGAGAATATTGGTTTCTTTCTCGGTCAGCCGGATTTTCTTGTCCTTGGCATCTACCAGCAATTTCAGCGCCGGCTTGAAGGTGTATTGCCCCAGTTGGAAC
>JAGPBG010000072.1 GCA_018063485.1 Cypionkella sp. | reverse complement strand
GAGGGGGTTTTCGCAAAACAGGGGCGGGCTCGGCGGGCATCGAGCCCGCCGAGCCCGCTTTGGCGCCGGGTGCAGCGGGGAGAGAAATGCGTGGCGGTGGGAGCGTGGAAAGGGGGCGCGGGATATTTGGGCGATGAGGTTGAGGGTTCTGGTCATTCATGGGCTGGATGTGGAATAGGTGGGGAATGGTTGAATTGCCGATCACGGAGGTATTGCCCGAGCTGCGGGCCGCAATTGCGGCGCGAGGGATGGTGGTTTTGCAAGCACCGCCGGGCGCGGGCAAGACGACGCTGGTGCCACTGGATTTGCTGGCATCGGGGTTGGTGGTGGGGCGGATCGTGATGCTGGAGCCGCGCAGGTTGGCGGCGCGGGCGGCGGCGGAGCGGATGGCCGAGACTTTAGGCGAGGTGGTGGGGGCACGCGTGGGCTATCGCATCAGGGGGGAGGCGCGGGTTACTCCGGCGACGCGCATCGAGGTGGTGACGGAGGGGATTCTGACCCGGATGATGCAGGGCGATCCGTCGCTGGAAGGCGTTGGCGCACTGATCTTTGATGAGTTTCACGAGCGGTCTTTGGCGGCGGATCTGGGGCTGGCTTTGGCTTTGCAGATCAGGGGCGCGTTGCGCGAGGATCTGGTGCTGCTGGTGATGTCGGCGACGCTGGATATGGCTCCGGTGGCGGCCTTGATGGGCGATGCGCCGATGGTGACCTCGGCAGGGCGGGCCTATCCGGTGGAGACGCGCTGGCTGGGCCGCAGCCCTGACGCCTCGCTGCGGTTTGAGGCACAGGTGACGGGGTTGGTGGTGCAGGCGGTGACGGAGAACCCCGAGGGCGGGGTGCTGGTGTTCTTGCCGGGGGAAGGTGAAATCCGGCGGGTTGAAGCGGCGCTGAAGGGGCGATTGGCCCGGTGTGAGGTGCGGTCTTTGTTCGGGGCGATGGAATTTGCGGCGCAGCGGGCGGCTTTGGGGCCATCGGAGTTGCGCAAGGTGGTGCTGGCGACCTCGATTGCCGAAACCTCGCTGACCATTCCTGATATTCGGGTGGTGGTTGATGGGGGCCGGGCGCGGCGGGCGCGGTTTGATCCGAACTCGGGCATGTCGCGGCTGGTGACGGAACGGGTGACCAAGGCCGAGGCGGAACAGCGGCGGGGGCGTGCGGGGCGGGTTGCGGCGGGGGTGTGTTACCGCAACTGGACCAAGGGGGAAGAAGGCGGCTTGGCGGCGTTTCCGCCTGCCGCGATCGAGGCGGCTGATCTGACCGGGCTGGCGCTGGAACTTGCGCTTTGGGGCGGGGAAGTGGGGTTTCTGACCGCGCCCAATCCGGGGGCGCTGGCCGAGGCGCGGGTGTTGCTGGAGGGATTGGGGGCGCTGGAGGCGGGGCGGATTACCGACCATGGACGGGCGCTGGCAGCATTGCCGCTGCATCCGAGGCTTGCGCATATGCTGGTGGTGGCGGGGCCTGAGGCGGCGCAATTGGCGGCTGCTCTGGCCGAGCGCGATGTGCTGAGAGCGGCACCGCCGGATTTGGCCTTGCGGATGGCGGCGCTGGCCGATCCCAAGCGGTTCGAGCGTGAGCATCCTTATGTGGTCTTGCGCCCGGTGGTGGAGCGGGTGGGGCAAGAGGCGCGGCGGTTACGGCGGTTGGTGTCGGGGGGCGATGCACGCCTTGGTTTGGCGCAGCGGGTGGCCTTGGCCTACCCCGACCGGATCGGCCTGCGGCGCAAGGGGGAGGCTCCTCGCTGGGTGTTGTCGGGGGGCAAGGGCGCGGTGATGGCGGCGGGCCAGCCGCTTTGCGGCGCGCGGCTGATCGTGGCGACTGACCTTGACGGCGATGCGCGTGAGGCCAATGTGCGGCAGGCGGTGGCGATCTCTGAGGCGGAATTGCGCGAGGTTTACGGCGCGCAGATTGGCTGGGTCGAGGCTTGTGAATGGTCACGCCGGGAAGGCCACGTGACGGCGCGCCGACAAGAGCGGTTTGGCGCTTTGGTGCTGGCGGATCAGGTCTGGGCCGAGGTGCCGCCCGAAGCTCTGGCGCGGGCGGCGCTGGAAGGGCTGCGCGAAATCGGCCTGACCTTCACCCCTGCGGCGCGGCGCTTGCGGGCGCGGATGGAACTGGCGCGGCAGGCAGATTGGCCCGATTGCTCGGATCAGGGGCTGTTGGTCAGCGCCGAAGGCTGGCTGTTGCCCTATCTGGGCAAGTGCCGGACCGAGGCGGATTTGCGCGGGCTTGACCTGACCGAGGCCTTGCGCAGTCGGTTGACCTGGAATCAGGCACAGGAAATGGACCGTTTGGTGCCGGCACATTTTGAAACACCCCTGGGGCGGCGGGTGCCGATTGATTATGACGGGGATGCCCCAGGGATCGAGATCAGGCTGCAAGAGATGTTCGGGGTGGTGGTGCATCCTGTCGTGGGCGCCAAGCGGTTGCCTTTGAGGGTGACGCTGCTGTCGCCGGGGCAAAAGCCGATTCAGGTGACAATGGATATTCCGGGGTTCTGGAAAAGCTCTTATGCGGATGTGCGCAAAGAAATGCGGGGAGCTTATCCGCGCCACCCCTGGCCGGAAGATCCGACGCAGGCCGAGCCGACGTTGAGGGCGAAACCGCGCCGACCTTGAGAGCGTGGGCGGGCGGCTGAGGCGGTGTCTGGATATTTAGAGACAGATGAAACCATGGGCGCGCAAAGTGGGCTGGCGTTTCGGTTCAGATTCCCGCGCTGCCTTTTTCTGCATTTTGAATCCACAGCACAATCGCCTCGCGTTCTTGCGGCTCCATATAGCTGAGGTTGGCGGGCGGCATCGCGTGGGTAACGCCCGCTTGCAGATAGATACGCTGGGCTTCATGCGCGATCTGCGACGGGGTTTCCAGCACCACGCCCTTGGGAGCATAATTGATGCCGTCATAGCTGGGTTCGGCGGCATGGCACATCGAGCAGCGGCCCTGAATGATCGAGACCACATCGTCAAACCCCTGCGCCGAGGCAAAGCGCAGGGTGGCCGGGTTCATCGCACCCTCTTGGGGGGCGTGGCGCATTGGTGCTGTGGACAGCCAGGCGATGATCAGGAACAAGATTGCGGTCAAGGCCCAGGTCCAGGTTGGGCTGCCCTTGCGGGCGTGGCGGGTGTTGAACCAATGCCGGATGGTCACGCCCATCAAGAACACGAGGCTTGCGATCAGCCAGTTGTATTGGGTCGCAAACACCAGCGGGTAGTGGTTGGACAGCATCAGAAACAGCACCGGCAGCGTCAGGTAGTTGTTATGCGTGCTGCGCTGCTTGGCGATCTTGCCATATTTCGGATCAGGGGTGCGTCCGGCGATCAGATCGGCCACCACGATGCGCTGGTTCGGCATGATGATGAAAAACACATTCGCCGTCATGATTGAAGCGGTGAAAGCCCCCAGATGCAACAGCGCGGCGCGGCCCGAAAACACCTGCGTATAGCCCCAGGCCATCCCCACAAGGATGATGTAAAGCCCGATCATCAGCCGCGTGTTGTCATCGCCAAAGCGGCTTTTGCAGATCAGATCATAGGCGATCCAACCAAAGGCCAGACTGCCGAGCGAGATGGCCACGGCCTGCCAGACTTGCAGGTCCATCACGGCCGGGTCGATCAGGTAGAACTGCGCGCCGAGGTAATAGACCAGGATCAGCATCGCGAAACCCGACAGCCAGGTCGCATAGCTTTCCCATTTGAACCATGTCAGATGCTCGGGCATTGCCGCCGGAGCCACCAGAAATTTGCGGATGTGGTAAAACCCGCCGCCGTGAACCTGCCATTCCTCGCCATGCGCGCCAGGCGGCAGATCGGGGGCTTTTTGCAAACTGAGGTCCAGCGCAATGAAGTAAAAGGACGAGCCGATCCAGGCTATCGCCGTGGTGACATGCAGCCAGCGCACCCCGATTTCGACCCAGTCGGCCAGCACGATCCAATCATACATCCGCGTTCCCCCCCTTTTGCGTATTCGTCAGGCTATACCGACCGGCACTCTTCTGTTAATCCTGCAAATACCGGATCACTTTCAAGCCATGGGTGAAAATCGACATGTCTTATGTGAACACGCTGAAAATGTTCGTGCGGGTGTTCGAGTTGGGCTCGATGTCTTCCGCTGCCCGTGATCAGCGCACCTCGCCCGCCGTTGCCTCGGCGCGGATTTCGGAACTGGAAAAACATCTGGGTGTGCGGCTGTTTTCGCGCACCACCCGCAGTCTGCAACCCACTGAAAACGGGCGTATTTTCTATGACGGGGCCAAGAAAGTCCTCGAATCGATAGATGAGGCCGAAGCGGCGGTGATGGATGTCACCCAAAACCCGCGCGGCACCATCTTTGTTTCGGCACCCTTGGGCGTGGGGCGGCGGTTCGTGGCCCCGCATGTGCCGGTGTTCAAGGATCTTTACCCGCAGATTGATGTGCGTCTGCGCCTGTCGGACCGGGTGATTGATGTCACCGCCGAAGGGTTGGATGTGGCTTTCCATCTTGGCCTGTTGGATGATTCGACGTTGAAGGTGCGGCTGATCGCCGAATGTCCGCGGGTTTTATGCGCCTCGCCCGCCTATATCACGCGGCGGGGGATGCCTGCGGATGGGGCGGCACTGGTGGCCGAGCGGCATGACTGCCTGAACCTGCGTTTTCCCGGTGCCAAGGAATTTCAATGGGCGCTGCAAACCCCAGACGGGGTGCGGCGCTATGAAATCACCGGGCCGTTCGAATCTGATGACGGCGACGTGCTGACCGGCTGGGCGCTGGATGGGCGCGGGATCGTGATGAAACCGCTGTTTGAAGTGGCGGAATACCTGCGTGATGGCCGCCTGGTGGCGGTGGCCACTGCAACCCCGCCGCTGCCAACGCAGCTTTCCAGCCTGTCACAGCATCGCAGGCTCAAAGACCCCAAGGTCAAGCTGTTCACCGATTTCATGGCTGCCCATGTCAAGGACTCGATCAAGCGCGCCATGGCTGGGCCATAGCGCTTATACCCGTTGCAGCACACGTTCAAAGGCGGTCAGGAACTGATCGACATTGGCGGCGCTGAACACCAGCGGCGGGCGGATTTTCAGCACATTGGCGCGCGGTCCGGTGGCCGAGATCAGGATATGCTCGTCACGCAGCCCATTGACCAGCCGCGTGGTTCTGGCCGCATCGGGCAGGTCATCCTTCACGATATCCTGCCCCAGAAACAGCCCCGCCGAGCGCAGCGGCCCAAGACAGGCGTGGCGGCTGGCCAGATCGGTCAACCCGTCGCGGAACATCCGACCCACCACGCGGGAGTTTTCCTGCAAGCCCTCGTCCTCGATGACCTCAAGCACCGCCAGCGCCGTGGCGGCTGCCACCGCATTGCCGCCAAAGGTGTTGAAATAGCGCGCCTTTGCGCCAAAAGCAGCGATCACCTCGGGACGCATGACCAGCCCCGCCACCGGATAGCCATTGCCCATCGGCTTGCCCAGAGAAACCAGATCAGGCACCACGCCATGGCGCATGAATCCCCACATTGCATCACCGGTGCGGCCAAATCCGGGCTGCACCTCATCGGCGATGAACAGCCCGCCTGCCGCACGAATCGCTGCGACAGCCGGAGCCAGAAAGCCCAATGGGTCGGCGAATACCCCGTCGGAGGAAAAGATCGTATCGACGATCAGTGCGGCGGGCTTGATGCCGTGGCGCCGCAGATCGTCAATCGCTGCCTGAACCCCGGCTGCAAAGGCCGTACCCAGATCGCCTTGCAGATATTGCGGATCGGGGGCGGGCACCGTGCGCACATGCGCGCCCAGATCAACGCCTGATCCCAGCGAGGGCGACAGCCCGGCAATCGCCTGCGTCACGCCATGATAGGCGTTTTCGGTCACGATAAACCCGGTGCCGCCGGTGTGGGCCTGCGTGATCCTGAACGCCAGATCATTGGCCTCGGACCCGGTGCAGGTAAACATCACATGCGACAATTCGGGTGGGAAGTAGGCCAGCAAGCGCTCGGCATATTCCAATACCGTATCATGCAGATAGCGGGTATGGCCGGAAAGCAATGCCGATTGCCGCGTCGTTGCCGCCAGCACGTGCGGATGGCAATGCCCGACCGAGGCCACGTTGTTATAGGTGTCCAGATAGGCCTGACCGTCCCGGTCATAAAGCCAGACCCCCTCACCGCGCAGCAGATGCACCGGGGTTTCATAAAACAGCCGATAGGCCGGCCCCAACACCCGCATCCGCCGCGCGACCAGCGCCTCATCCTCTGGCGAGAGGTGGCCCGCGCCGCGCACATAGGCGTTCACCATGGTTCCGTCGTTTTTCATATCGCCTCCATCGCGGCAGTCACCGCCTTGCGGTCCAGTGCTGCCAGCGCCATCATTCCCGGCCGCGCCGTGGCAAGGTTGCGCAAGATATAGGGTGCGTTTTCCGGCTGCTGTGCTGCACGCGTCGAGGCGATGGTGATCGTTGTCAACATCCGCACGGCCACCAGATCGGGAAACAGCCGTCGCTCGGTTGCCGTCAGGGGCAAGACCGCGTGATAGGCGCGCAGAAACTCCACAAGGCTTTCAAGCGCTCGTGCAGGATCAATCAGGTAAGACCCTGCCACTGCCGCATCACAAATCAGCGGGGTTTTCACCATATCGCCGAAATCGAGAATCCCCGCGATTCGTGTGGGGTCCGCCGGATCGACCAACACATTATGCGGGTTCAGGTCATTGTGAACCACCTGCGCGCGCAGCTTTGCCAGAACCGGCGCGATCTCGGTGTCAAACCGGTCGAGCGTCGCGCGGCACAGCGCGGCCAGATCGGGTGGAACCGCGCCCAAAAGCGGGCGCAGATTGGCAGCCTGTTTGATATCCCATTGCAGAAAATGTTCTGCAGCCGGATGATCAAACCCTTGCAAGGCCAGGGTCACCCGTGCCGCCATCGCCGCCAGCGCCTGCGATTGCGCGCGGCTTTGCGGTGTCAGATGCTGCGGTTGCCCTTCAAGATAGGTCAGCACCCGCAACACCCCTTGCGGCAAAGGCACCTCTATTGCGCCGCTTGTGCTGCGGATCACATGTGGCACCGGCAGGTTGCTTGCCTCAAGATGCAGCAGCGCGCGGGTCTGAAAATCCGTCACCTCACGCGGTTCGGCCGGGTTGGCGAGTTTCAGCACATAAGACCCGCTGGGCGTCTTGATCCGGTAATTGGCGTCGCGCTCTGACGTCAATTGCTGAAAACTGCCGGTAATGGCGTAATGCCGCCGGGCCAACTCTTCCGCCTGCGCGATCGACAAGAGCGGTGGGGCGGTGGTCAGCATTGCGCCAAGGGTCTGCGTCATATCGGGGCCTTTCTCAATCGGGCGCATGAGGCTTGCAAGTGGCACCAGAGTCAAGGGCGACACCCCCCGAAACATATGAAAACGCCCCCGCGAAACCGGTTCGCGGGGGCGCAGGTTCTGGTCGCAAGTGGTCAGTGATCAGCGTTCTCGGCCGCTTCCTTCAGATCCGCCTCGGACGCATTGGCACCGTTGAAAAAGGCGTTAAGAGCCACTGCTGCAATCGAGGCCAGCAAGATACCGGATTCGATCAGCGGGTGCAGATCATGCGGCATCCACTGTTTGAAATTCGGCGCAACCAGCGGGATCATGCCAAAACCCAAGGATACCGCGATGATGAACAGGTTGTTGCGGTTGCGGCTGAAATCCACGCGCGACAAGATACGGATACCCGTGGCCGCAACCATACCGAACATCACCATCCCCGCGCCGCCCAGCACCGACAGCGGCAAAGCCTCGACCAACGCGCCCATCTTGGGAACAAGGCCCAGCACGATCAGGATCAAACCCCCCGCCACGCAGACGAAACGCGATTTGATGCCGGTTACCCCGACAAGACCGACGTTCTGGCTGAACGAGGTATAGGGAAAGGTGTTGAACAGGCCTCCGATCAAAGTGCCCAAGCCATCGGTGCGCAGACCTGCCGACAACATCGGCTGGGTGATCTTGCGGCCGGTCATATCCCCAAGTGCCAGGAACATGCCGGTCGATTCGATCATGACCACGATCATCACAAGGCTCATGGTGATGATGGGGACCAGTTGAAAGATCGGTGTGCCGAAATGGAACGGCGAGATCAGCGCGAACCATGATGAAGTTGCGACCTTGGCGTAAACCATTTCTCCGGTCAGTGTGGTGATCAATGCCCCCAACAAGATGCCCAGAAGCACCGAGATATTGGCCACAAAACCCCTGCCGAAACGGGCGGTCATCAAGACGGCGACCAGAACGATGGACGAGATCGCGATGTTGCCAAGAGTGGCATAGGCCGGGTTCGGCATCTTGGCGGCAAGGCCAAGTCCTGCGGGAACCTCGGGGATCTGGGTGCCACCGGCGGCGGCCAGATCGGTCACGGCCTTCAGCCAATCGGCATGGGCCGGATCAACGATTGAGGGCGCGGTCGGGCCGACGGGGTTGCCAAAAATCCAGTTGATCCCGATGCGCATCAAGGTGACGCCGATCACCAGAATGATGGTGCCGGTCACAACCGGCGGGAAGAACCGCAACATCCGGCTGACCAGTGGTGCGATCAGCATTGCGACGATACCCGCGCCGATGATCGAGCCGAAAATCATCCGCGCACCATCGGTGCCAGGATTGGCCCCCGCCATCGCCAGCATCGGTCCGACCGAGGCAAAGGTTACACCCATCATCACTGGCAGTTTGATGCCGAACCACTGGGTCAGGCCAAAACTCTGGATCAAGGTGACAAGGCCACAGGCAAACAGATCGGCTGAAATCAGAAAAGCCACATCAGCCGGTTCCAGTTTCAGAGCGCGGCCAATGATCAGTGGCACGGCAATCGCGCCGGCATACATCACCAGCACATGTTGTAAACCAAGCGTGAACAGCTTGGCGGTGGGCAGCATTTCATCCACCGGATGGGTATTGTCAGACATTTGCGTTTCCTCGTCCCTTGGGGCGGTTTGTTCGCGCCGTCGCGTGCTGCCC
>JAGPBG010000437.1 GCA_018063485.1 Cypionkella sp. | reverse complement strand
TCACCGCCCTTGCCCGCTGCACCATGATCATCGAGGCCATCATCGAGCGGCTGGATGCCAAACAAACCCTCTTCGCCCAAATCCAGACCATCGCACCAGATGCCATCCTCGCCACCAACACCTCTTCGATCCCGGTTTGCGACATCGCCAGTGCCCTTCTCCATCCCGACCGCCTGCTCGCCCTGCATTTCTTCAACCCGCCCGCCGCGATGAAGCTGGTCGAACTCGCCCCCCACGCAGGCAGTGCCCCCCAAGCCATCGAAACCGCGCGCAAGATCACCGAAACCGCGGGGAAAACCGTGATCCAATGTCGCGACCGCCCCGGTTTCATCGTCAACCGCTGCGCGCGCCCTTATTACGGCGAAGCTCTGGCGCTGCTGGAAGAAGGCCACTCCGCCGCAGAAATAGACGCCGCGATGCTGGCCGCTGGCTACCGCCTTGGCCCATTCGCCCTGATTGATCTGATCGGCGCCGACATCAACCTTGCCACCACCGAGGGCCTTTATGCCGCGATGGGCAACCACCCGCGCTATTACCCGTTCCAATCGCTCAAAGCTCAGGCCGCCAGCGGGCAGCTTGGTCGCAAGACCGGTCAGGGTTTCATATTCCCCGCCGAAATCAGCCCCCGGCCAAACCCTGCGATCTCCACCCGTATCGAGGCCACCTTGATCAACGAAGCCGCCTTCCTGCTCGCCGAAGGCGGCACCACGCCCGAGGGTATTGACACCGCGATGCGCCTTGGCCTCAACTTCCCGCGCGGCCCGTTTCAGGCGCTTTCACTTTACGGCAAAGCCAAAACTCTCAGCACTCTCAGTGCGTTGGAAAACAAAGCTCCACCGCATCTCAAATCCCGCTACACCCCCGCCTTGGAGTCCCTATGAGCGATGTTTTCCTTTGCGCCTTCAAACGCACCCCCATCGGGCGCTATGGCGGCGGCCTGTCGATGACCCGTCCAGATGATCTGGCAGCAACCGTGATCGACGGGCTGCTCGATCAGCAGGACATTGCGGTCGATGAAGTGATCTTCGGCTGTGCCAATCAGGCCGGTGAAGACAATCGCAACGTCGCCCGCATGGCCACCCTGCTGTCGCGTCTGGGCGAGGGCACCCCGGCGCTCACCGTCAACCGCCTCTGCGCCAGCGGGCTTGACGCCATCATCACCGCCACCCGCACCATCCGCGACGGCGGGGCCGAGATCATCATCGCAGGTGGTGTGGAATCGATGTCGCGCGCGCCTTTCGTGATGCCAAAACCCGAAACCGCCTTTTCCCGCACATCGGAAATCCATGACACCACCATCGGCTGGCGCTTCATCCATCACCGCATCTCTGCCCTTTACGGAGTTGACTCCATGCCGGAAACTGCTGAAAATGTCGCGGCCGATTTTCACATCTCGCGCGCCGATCAAGACGCTTTCGCCCTGCGCAGCCAAACCCGCTATAGTGCCGCTTGGCACGCCACCGACATCCTGCCGGTCGGCAGCATGACCACAGACGAACACCCGCGCGCCACCACGCTGGAAAAGCTCTCCGCCCTCAAAACTCCGTTCCGCACCCCCGGCACGGTGACGGCCGGCAATGCGTCGGGCATCAATGACGGTGCGGCGGGGGTGCTGCTGGCCTCGGCGGCCGCCGTGAAACGCCACCGCCTGACGCCTCTGGCCCGCATCGGCCAAGCCGCCAGCGCCGCCGTTGCCCCACGCATCATGGGCATCGGCCCCGTCGCGGCTCTTGCCAAGCTTACCGAAAGAACCGGCCTCACGCCGCAAGATTTCGACGTGATCGAGTTGAATGAGGCCTTCGCGGCCCAGGTTCTCGCCTGCCTGCGCCAATGGCAGATCCCCGACGAAGCCGCCCATGTGAACGCCTATGGTGGCGGTATTTGCATCGGCCATCCGCTGGGGGCCTCGGGCGCGCGCATTGCCGGCACTGCCGCGCGCAGGTTAGCCGAATCCGGTGGCAAACATGCCCTCGCCACGCTTTGCGTCGGCGTGGGCCAAGGCGTCGCCCTTTCCCTTCACGCGGTGTAGAATGTCAGAAACCTATTTCCTTTACCACTCGATCGGCATGTACCCCGGCAAGATCGCTGATCTGAGCCGCGCAATGACCGATTTTGCCGCCATCTGGGGCAAGCCTGATGACAGCCAATGGCCCCATGTTCTGGGAACCCGCGCCCGTTTCATCGACCGCTGGCGCGCAATTCTGAATGCGCCCGAAGACAGCCTCACCACGGCCGAGAACGTCACTTCGGCTTTCCACAGCCTGCTGGCCTCGCTCCCCAAAGGCCATCTGCAAGGCCGCAAGGTCTTGGTCGGGGCCGATTGCTTTCCGTCGAACCACTTCCTGTTGAACGGTCTGGCCGAGAAATACGGCTACACCCTGCACACCGTTGCGATGCGCCAGGGGGCGGCCCATGTCGAGGATGAGGATTTCCTTGACGCATGGACGCCGCAAGTGGGCCTGGCCCTGCTGACATGGGTGTCCTCGACTTCGTCGCACCGCATTGATCTCAAACGCATGGTCGCGCATGGTCGGCGCATGGGCTCGCTGGTTGGCACCGACATCACCCAGGCCGCAGGTCTGATCCCCTATGA
>JAGPBG010000071.1 GCA_018063485.1 Cypionkella sp. | reverse complement strand
GCGTCATAGCTGGCGGGATCGAAGCCGCACAGGCCCAGAATGGTGGCGCGGTCAGTGGCATGGCCAACGCCGGTAAAGGCGAGCGAGCCATGCAGCGAAGCGCGCAGGCCGGCGAATCTGAATGGGGAAGCGCGCATGAGATCCACAAAGCGCGCCGCGGCGACCATCGGCCCCATGGTGTGCGAGGAGGAAGGGCCAACGCCCACTTTGAACATGTCGAAAACGGAGAGGAACATGGGGGCTGCTCAGATTTGGGGGTTGGTGAAAACGGTGGCCCCGAGGCCCTCGTCTTCGGCAATGGCCAAGGCGGCAGGGCGGGCCTCCAGGGCGAGAAGGATGTGGTGCAAGGCGCGATAGCGGCTGCTTGGAAAATAGCCGGGATGATCAGGGGGAACCGAGGCAAGCCAGCGCATCAACATGCCGATGTAATAGCCAAGAAGGCTGGGCTCGGTGGACAACCATTTTGGGGCGTCGGCTGCGACCATATCATTCAGCAAAGTCAAAAGGCTGTGCATATGAGCGCTGGCATGGGCCATGACGGCATCGACATGGGCCTCACCTGCGGTGCGCTCGGGGTAGAAAAGCTGCATCACGGTTGGGTGGATATTGGTTGAGGTGAAGAACAGCCATTTCAGGAATGCAGCACGTTCGGCCGATTTGAGCGTGGGGGCCAAGGCCTGGTGCCGGTCGCACAAGTAAAGCAGGATCGCGGCGGTTTCGAACATCGGGCCATCAGGCGTTTCCATGGCGGGGATTTTGCCCATCGGATGCAGGGCGCGGTATTTTGGCGAGTTCAACTCGCCTGCCGCACGATCAATCTGGCGCGAATTATGCGGAACGCCAAGTTCGGCCAGCACCATCCGGATGGCAAGTGAGGCGGTGTCGGGAAAATAATGCAACGTATACATGAGCGGCCTCTTGGCGGTTTGGCCGCAGTATGGCCGATCAACGCCGCAAGCGTGAGGGGGAAAACGACGCTTTTGAACGGCCAGCGGCGGAAAGGTGAAATAGGAGCTCATCTTTCCACTTTCGTGCCCGGTCAGGACGCAATGAAATCAGCGATCAATTTCAGGTTCAGCGCGATGATAACAATGGTGACCAAAGTGGCAAATATCACCAGCCAGCGCGGCGCAACCAACGCGCCCATTTTGGCTCGGTCGGCCGTGAACATCACCAAAGGGACGACTGCGAAGGACAATTGCAGCGACAGAACGACTTGGGTGAGGATCAGCAATTCGCCGGTGCCCTGACCGCCGTAGTATAGTGTGACCCCGGCGGCCGGGATGATGGCAATCGCGCGCGTAACAAGGCGGCGCAGCCATGGCGGCAGTCGGATCTGCAAGAACCCCTCCATCACGGCCTGGCCTGCAAGGGTGGCGGTGACGGTCGAGTTCAGCCCGCAAGCCAGCAGCGCTACGGCAAACAGCATTGGCGCAAGGCCCGAGCCGAGCAGGGGGCCGATCAATTCATGTGCATCGCCCAATTCCGCCACCTGGGTCTGGCCCGAGACATGGAAAGCGGCGGCGAGGATCAGGATCGAGGCGTTGATCAGCAAGGCAAAGCTGAGCGCGATGGTGCTGTCCCAGGTGGCAAAGCGCAGGGCTTCGCGCTTTTCGGGCAGGGTATTGCCATAGGCGCGGGTTTGCACGATGGCCGAGTGCAGATAAAGGTTATGCGGCATGACAGTAGCCCCAAGGATGCCAAGGGCCAGATACAGCATTTCGGGGTTTCTGATGATTTCGACCGTGGGGGCAAAGCCGCGGATCACATCGCCCCAGACCGGATCGGCCAGAAAGATCTGGATGCCAAAAGACAGTGTGATGACGCCCAAAAGCACGATCACGAAGGCCTCAAGCCAGCGAAAGCCCTTGGTTTGCAGCCACAGGATCAAGAACACATCCAGCGCTGTGATCAAGACGCCCAATTCCAGCGGGATTCCGAACAGCAGGTTCAGACCGATGGCTGTGCCGATCACTTCGGCGATATCAGTAGCGATGATGGCGATTTCTGCCGAGAGCCAGAGCGGGATCGACACCCATTTCGGAAAGGCATCACGGCAGGCCTGCGCCAGATCGCGCCCCGAGGCGATGGCAAGGCGCGCGCATAAAGATTGCAGCACCACAGCCATGATGTTCGAGATCAGCGCCACCACCAGCAGCGTATAGCCAAAACTGGCACCGCCCGCGATGCTGGTTGCCCAGTTGCCGGGGTCCATATAGCCCACGGCCACCAGATAACCCGGACCAAGAAAGGCAGCAAAGCGCCGCCATGTGCCTTTGGGCAGGGCAACCGAGGCGTGGACATCCGACAGCGCCGCCTCACCGCGTGGCTGTCGCCAGTTGCTGCTGCGCAGATCGAAGGGGGATTGGGCCATGTCTCGCCTGTTAATGAGAATTATTCGCAATATAGAAGGCGGCACTTTGCTGTCAAGGGTCTGTCTGCCGAACAAAAGCTGCTCGAATCCCGGTGCCACTGTGCCTATAAGGGGCAAACGCCCCAATGGAGACTGCCATGCCCGCCGAGCTTTCCCCGATCGACAAAGCCAAATTCGTTGCCGCCAAACGCGCGGTTGAATTCGTGGAAAGCGGGATGAAAGTGGGCCTTGGCACCGGATCGACGGCGGCCTGGATGGTGCGCTGTCTGGCCGAGCGGATGCGTGAAGAGGGGCTGAAGGTTGTAGGGGTACCCACGTCGACGCGCACGGCGGCGCTGGCGCAGTCTTTGGGGATTCCCACCACCTCGCTCGATGATGCGAAATGGCTGGATCTGACGATAGATGGCGCGGATGAGTTTGACCCCAACCTTGCCCTGATCAAGGGCGGCGGGGCGGCGCTGTTGCAAGAAAAGATCGTGGCAACCGCTTCTGACCAGATGATCGTGATCGCCGATGCAGCCAAGGGGGTGCAGCAATTGGGGGCGTTTCCGCTGCCGATTGAGGTGATTCCCTTCGGCTGGCAGACCACCAAGGCGCTGGTCGAGGAAACCCTGGTGTCGCTGGATGTGTTGAACCGCGATGTGACTTTGCGGATGAATGGCGACAAGCCGCTGTTGACCGACGAGTCGAATTACATCCTTGATCTGCATCTGATGCGAATCGGCAATCCACGCCAAATGGCGATGGTGCTGAACCAGATCCCAGGCGTGGTCGAGAATGGTCTTTTCATCGACATTTGCGACATTGTGGTGATTGGCCATGGGGATGGCCGGGTGGTGGTGCGCGATATCAACGCGGGTTCGGAAACAGCCGGGCAGATCGAATTTGCGCCGAGCGACAATATTTTCGCTGATCTGGGGGATTGAGGTTTGGCTTTTGACTATGACCTTTTCGTCATCGGTGGCGGCTCGGGCGGGGTGCGCGCGGCGCGGATCGCGGCGGCTGAGGGTGGGGCAAAGGTTGGTCTGGCCGAGGAAAGCCGGATGGGTGGCACTTGTGTCATCAGGGGCTGTGTGCCCAAAAAGCTGATGGTGTTTGCATCGGGCTTTCCGGGGGCGGTGGACGAGGCGCGTGCTTACGGCTGGGATGCACAGATCGGCGCGTTTGACTGGCCGCGATTTCGGGGCGCATTGGCGGCTGAGTTGGATCGGCTGGAAGCGGCCTATCGCGGCACGCTGAAAAATGCGGGCGTCACGGTGCATGACGCGCGCGCGGTGCTGGAGGATGCGCATAGCGTGCGGCTCTCCAGCGGTGAGACATTTACCGCCAAGCATATCTTGATTGCCACTGGCGGCTGGCCGTTTGTGCCCGACATTCCAGGACGCGATTTGGCGATCACGTCAAATGAGATCTTCCATCTGGACGCCTTGCCCCAGCGGGCGCTGGTGGTTGGCGGCGGTTTCATTGCCAGCGAATTCGCCTGTATCCTGAACGGGTTGGGGGTAAAGGTTTCGCAATATTACCGGGGCGCGCAGATCTTGCGCGGCTTTGACGATGAGGCGCGGGGCCACGTGGCCAATGCGATGCAGGCGGCAGGGGTCGCCATCCATTGCGGCACCGATGTGATGCGGCTTGAGAAATCGGCGGCGGGCATCACGGCGGTGGCGACGGATGGATCAGAAGCCGAATTTGATCTGGTGCTTTATGCCACCGGGCGCGCGCCAAACAGCCAAGGGCTGGGGCTTGAGGCGCTGGGCGTGGAAATCGGGCGTAACGGCGAAATCAAGGTTGATGGGTGGAGCCAGACGGCGGTGCCCTCGATCTATGCGGTGGGCGATGTGACTGACCGCATCAACCTGACGCCAGTGGCAATCCGTGAGGGCCATGCTTTTGCCGATACGGTTTTCCGCGGTGTGCCCGTGCAGGCCGATCATGCGCTTGTGCCTTCGGCGGTGTTCACACAACCCGAACTTGGCACCATCGGAATGAGTGAAGAGGCCGCGCGGGCTTCGGGGCCGGTCGAGATTTACACCGCCGCTTTCCGCCCGATGCGCAGCCTGTTTGCCGGCAGCCAAGCGCGGGTGTTGTTCAAGCTGGTGGTTTGCGCCACGACGCGCCAAGTGCTGGGCTGTCATATTGTCGGCCCTGATGCGGGCGAGATGATCCAGCTTGCGGCGATTGCGATCAAGATGGGGGCCACGAAAGAGGATTTTGATCGCACGGTTGCGGTGCATCCCACGATGTCGGAAGAATTGGTGACCATGCGCAAGCCCGTGCGGGTTTTTAACTGAGGTTTCCCGGATAAATCAGCCTCTTCGCTTGATTTTCCGGGTTTGATGCCCAATTCAGGGCCAAGAGTAATACGAAAGGGTGATCAATGGCTGGTGGCGGAGGCCCATGGGGCGGCGGAGGCGGCTCGAATGGCGATGATCGTGGCAGCGGCGACAATCGCGGCGATGATCGGCGTGGTGGCGGCGGACGGCGTCCAGGAGAGGGGCCGCAGATCCCCGAAATTGACGAGCTGATGAAAAAGGGCACCGACAAGCTGCGTGTCTTGATGGGCGGGCGTGGGCGGGGCGATCCTCCGGGCGGCAATGGTGGTGGTGGCGCTAACCCGTTGTTTTCGCGCCAGGGCCTGATGTTCGGTGGCCTTGGCGTGGTCTTGCTTTGGAGCTTTATGTCCTTTTACACCGTCAAGCCCGAGGAGCGTTCGGTTGAATTGTTCTTGGGCGAATTCTCCAGTATCGGCAATCCGGGGCTGAATTTTGCGCCTTGGCCGGTGATGACAGCAGAAATCGTGCAAGCCACCGGTGAGCGTACAACAGATATCGGCACCGGATCAGGTGGCGAGATGGACACCGGGCTGATGCTGACGCGCGACCAGAACATCGTGGATATCGAGTTTCAGGTGGTCTGGAACATTTCGGACCCGGCGAAATACCTGTTCAATCTGGCCGATCCGACAGACACCATTCGGGCCGTGGCTGAAAGCGCGATGCGCGACATCATCGCGCGCTCGGAACTGGCACCGATTTTGAACCGTGACCGCGGCTTGATCACCACCGATCTGCAAGCGGCGGTGCAGGGCACGATGGACAGCTATGATTCCGGGATCAAGATCGTGCGGATCAACTTTGACCGTGCCGATCCGCCGCGTGAGGTGATCGACGCCTTCCGCGAAGTGCAGTCGGCACAACAACAACGCGACCGGCTGGAAAAAGACGCCGATGCCTATGCCAACAAGGTGACAGCGGGCGCACGCGGTGCGGCAGCACAATTGAGCGAGGAGGCCGAGGCCTACCGCGCTCAGGTGGTCAATGATTCCGAGGGCGAGGCCAGCCGATTCAATTCGGTCTATGCCGAATATGTCAAGGCGCCAGAGGTGACACGCAAACGGATGTATCTGGAAACCATGGAAAAAATTCTGGGCGGTATGAACAAGGTGATCCTTGATGGCGTTGGGTCGGGCGCGGGCGGTCAGGGTGTTGTGCCGTTCTTGCCGCTGAATGAACTTGGCCGGATGGGGGCTGCGGGCACTGCTGCGGCAACCGAAGGAGGGGCGAACTGATGAAAGCCATTTTGATCATTCCCGCCGCCGTAATTGTTGTGGCCGGTATCTTGTCGTCGATGTTCATCGTGGATGAGCGTGAGCGGGTGCTGGTGCTGCAATTTGGCCAGGTGAAACAGGTGGTTTCCGAGCCGGGCCTGAACTTCAAGATCCCGCTCATCCAAGAAGTCGTGCGCTATGAGGACCGGATCTTGGGGCTTCCGACCAAACCTCTGGAGGTCACGCCGCTGGATGACCGCCGCTTGGTGGTTGACGCTTTCGCACGCTGGCGGATCGTTGATCTGCGCGCTTTCCGTCAGGCGGTTGGGGCCGGGGCAGAACAGACCGCACGCGACAGGCTTGACCGGATTGTGAACGCGGCTATCCGTGAGGTGCTGGGTTCGGTTCCCTCACAGCGGGTGTTGTCTGAAGACCGAACCAGTCTGATGAATCAGATCCGCGACATCGCGCGTCGTGAAGCACTTGATCTGGGCGTTGACGTGATCGACGTGCGGCTGACGCGCACCGATTTGCCGGTGCAAAACCTTGAGGCAACCTTTGCGCGGATGCGGGCCGAGCGCCAGCGTGAGGCGGCGGACGAAATCGCGCGAGGCGGTGAGGCGGCACAGCGGGTGCGGGCGGCGGCAGACCGGACCGTGGTTGAATTGACCTCGCAGGCGCGAAAAGAGGCCGAGGTGATCCGCGGTGAAGCCGATGCGCAACGCAACGCGATCTATGCCGATGCCTTTGGCAAAGACCCTGAGTTTTTCGCCTTTACCCGTTCGCTCACCTCTTACGGGCGGGCGTTGCAACCGGGTAATTCCTCGATCGTGATGGCCCCGGACTCCGAATTCTTTGACTATCTGAATTCGGCGAAGGCTCCGGTGGTGGCCCCGGAGGCGCCATGAGCGCCTTGCTTTTGGGGCTGGGTATGGTTTGCGTGATCGAGGGGCTGGTGCTTGCACTGGCCCCTTTGCGTTTGGAACAGATATTGCAGGCTCTGGCCGAAATCGGACCCGAGCGACGTCGGGTGCTTGGCCTGATTGTGGTGGCGCTGGGGGTTGGTTTGGTGGCTTTGGCGCGAAACATGGCCGGTTGATGCGCCGAAACTGGCCGATGGGCAGGCCCGGGCCGCGCGGACGCTGTGACAAATCCGGTCACAACAGTTTGAGCCGCCGAGATCGGCTTTGCATTGCGCGAAATGGCGCTAAGGTGGACAGTAAGTCGTGTTTTCGTTCCGGCCCCCGATGACTGCGGGGCCAAGATCATCCAGGGAGTTCGCACGTGAACGGTCAATCCACTGCTCTTGTTCTGCCTTTTCGCCGGCGTGGTGCCGGGTTGTTTCCGGCCATCGGTCTGGGTCTTGCGCTGGCGCTGGCACCCGCCGTCCAGGTTGAAGCGCGAGGAGCGCCAGAAAGTTTCGCCGATCTGGCGCAGCAGATCAGCCCTTCGGTGGTGAACATCACCACCACGGCGATTGTAGCGGCCCCCACCGGTAGCGACGGCGGGCCAATGGTGCCGCCCGGATCGCCATTTGAGCAATTCTTCAACGATTTCATGGATCAGAACGGCAAAGGCCAGAATGAGCCACAGCGGTCCGAAGCCTTGGGTTCGGGGTTTGTGGTTTCGGCTGATGGCTATATCGTGACCAACAACCATGTGATCGAGGGCGCGGATCAGATCGAGGTGGAGTTCTTTTCTGGCAAGCGTCTGAGCGCCAAGCTGGTTGGCACTGATCTGAAAACCGATATTGCGGTGTTGAAAGTGGACAGCCCCGAGCCACTGCCCTTTGTCGCTTTTGGCGATTCCGATGCGATGCGGGTCGGGGATTGGGTGATGGCGGTGGGCAACCCGTTGGGCCAGGGGTTTTCGGTTTCGGCTGGCATCGTGTCGGCACGCGGGCGTGAGCTTTCGGGCAGCTATGACGATTTCCTGCAAACCGATGCCGCGATCAACAAGGGCAACTCGGGCGGGCCACTGTTCAATATGGATGGGCAGGTGATCGGGGTGAATACCGCGATTTTGTCGCCCACGGGCGGCTCGATCGGGATCGGCTTCTCGATGGCGTCGAATGTGGTTTCCAAAGTGGTGACGCAGCTTGAGCAGTTCGGTGAAACCCGGCGTGGCTGGCTGGGTGTGCGGATTCAGGACGTGACGCAGGATGTGGCCGATGCGATGGGTCTGGCGGCGGCCAAGGGCGCATTGATCACCGATGTGCCGGAAGGCCCTGCGAAAGCCTCGGGTCTGCTGGCGGGCGATGTGATCTTGTCCTTCAACGGCCAAGAGATCAAAGATGTGCGCGATCTGACCCGCATTGTGGCCGACAGCCCGATTGGCGAAGCCGTGCCGGTGGAAGTTCAGCGCAGCGGCGAAGCCAAAACCATCTCGGTGACTTTGGGGCGGCGCGAAACCGATGAAGCCACTGATGTGAAACCTGCCGCTGACAAGCAGGCGATCGAACCGAAAGAGATGCAGTTGCTGGGCCTCACGTTGATGCCGGTAACCGATCAGGTGGCCAAGGATCTGAACATGCCCGTCGGCAGTGAAGGTTTGGCGGTGACCCATGTCGAAGTGACTTCGGAGGCGATGACCAAGGGGGTTGCGGCGGGAGATGTGATTGTTGAGGCAGGCCAGCAGAAGGTGGTCACTGTCAAGGATTTGCAAGATCGCGTGCAAGAGGCCAAGGATGCCGGGCGCAAGTCGATCTTGCTGTTGATCCGCCGGCAAGGTGATCCGCGTTTTGTCGCGCTTTCGGTAGAATGATTGATCCGCGTTGGTGATTTCGGGCGGTGGGGCAACCTGCCGCCCGTTTTCATACGCGGCGCACGAGAGGGGGGGCACACTCGCTGCGCGGCCGCTGGCCGCGTCCCCGGTGGGATATTCTTGGCGACTATATGCTTTGCAAAGCAAACCCCGAATCCCATTTCAAGGGCGGGGGTGAATGCGATGAACCTCACAGATCCTTTCTTTACAGAATAAACAGCGGCTCGCGAATGTCTGGAGCATTCGCCTTGGGCCGGCGGAGTCTTTTGCCCCAATGCGGCGGTTAGGATAGGCGG
>JAGPBG010000436.1 GCA_018063485.1 Cypionkella sp. | reverse complement strand
GATCAAAGCCCAGTTCCGCCCGCGCGCGCGCCATTGGCCGCGCCTCAACCACCTCTTGGCTGGGGACCATTTCCGACACCACCAGCCCCGCGCCAAAGCTGGCGACCAGCCGGCGAAACGGCAGATCGGTGATCCCGGCCATTGGCGCCAGCAACAGCGGTGAGGTCAGGGCAATTTGGCCAAGGGACAAGGGTGGATGGATCATCGCGCTACCTTGTGGGGTTTTTTGGGCAGGGCCAGGCCTGCGCGGGTCAGTCTTTACCTATAGGTCACGCAACGCCTGAATAACAGGCGCATTCGCAGCTTTTTCAGGCCAGATTGTCAGCGCAGCCGACTTGTCCTAGATAAGGGCCATGACATGCGTGGCCATCATCACCGCCGCAGGGCGCGGCACCCGCGCCGGGGGCGAATTGCCGAAACAATGGCAGATGCTCGCGGGCAAACCGGTGCTGGCGCATACTCTGCTGGCCTTTGCCGGGTTTGAGCGCATATTGGTGATCCACCCCGAGGATCAAGGCCGCGCCCAAGCCCTGCTCGCCATGACTGGCCCCTTTCGCATCGTGACCGGAGGCGACAGCCGCACGGCCTCGGTGCGTGCGGCTCTCATGACCTTGCAAAATGAAGCCGTCAGCACCGTTTTGATCCATGATGGTGCGCGGCCTCTGGTATCGTCTCAAGTCATTGCGCGGGTGTTGAGCGCCCTCGAAACCGCCCCCGCCGCCGCCCCGGCGCTGGCGGTCAGCGATGCGCTGTGGCGCGGTGGGCAAGGCGGGGTGCAAGGCACCCAGGACCGCCAAGGACTTTACCGCGCGCAAACCCCTCAGGGCTTTGATTTCCCGTCGATTATTGCAGCCTTTGCCAACCATCCCGCCGATGCTGCTGATGATGTGGAGATTGCCCGTGCGGCGGGAATACCCGTCACAATCGTCGGCGGCGATGAGGACAATCTGAAACTGACCTATCCCGCCGATTTCGCGCGGGCCGAGCATATATTGAAAGGCCGCAATATGGATATTCGCTTGGGCAACGGCTTTGACGTGCATGCTTTTACCACGGGCGATCAGGTCTGGCTCTGCGGGGTTTCAGTGCCGCATGTGCGCGGGCTTTTGGGCCATTCTGACGCTGATGTTGGGATGCACGCGCTGACAGATGCCATTTACGGCGCGCTGGCCGAGGGCGATATCGGGCGGCATTTTCCCCCGTCTGACCCGCAATGGAAGGGCGCCGCCAGCCACATCTTTTTGCGCCACGCGATGGAACGGGTCGCGGCGCGCGGCTACAGGCTGTCCAATTGCGATGTCACCCTGATCTGCGAGCGCCCCAAGATCGGCCCATATGCACTTGACATGCAAAGGGTTTTGTCAACCATCATGGGTGTCGATATGGGGCGGGTGAGCGTGAAGGCCACCACATCGGAACGCTTGGGCTTCACCGGGCGTGAGGAAGGGATTGCGGCGATGGCGACGGCCACCTTGGTGCAGGCATGACGCGGCTATTGGCGACTTTCTTCGGCGTAGGTCTGCTGAAACCCGCGCCGGGCACCTGGGGATCATTGGTTGCGGTGCTGCTCGGTTGGGTGATTTTGCGGTATTTGGGCTTTCCTGCTCTGGTGCTGGCGACACTTGCCGTCACTCTGTCGGGATTCTGGGCGGTGGGCATCGAATTGCGCGATCGCCCCGGCGATGACCCATCCGAATTCGTGATTGACGAGGTGGCGGGCCAATGGCTTGCCCTGCTGTTTCCGGCTGCGGCCTTTTGGTGGCGCGGTTGGGAGGGGTTTTTGCCCTACCCTGCCCCACTGGCGGCATTTGTGTTGTTCCGGCTGTTTGACATCACCAAGCCCTGGCTGGTTGGCAGGGCTGATCGGCGCCATGATGCGGCGGGGGTGATGCTGGATGATCTGTGGGCGGGTCTTTTCGCCGGGATTTGCGCGATCATCGCGGCGGGAGTGGCACATGGGATAGTCATGCGATGAAAGTGGCCGATCTGCTCAAAACCGCGCGCTATTGGGGCTACAGGATCGCCACCGCCGAAAGCTGCACCGGCGGCATGGTGGCAGCCGCCCTGACCGATATCGCCGGGGCATCCGATGTGGTGGATTGCGGCTTTGTCACCTATTCCAATGCCGCCAAGATCGCGATGCTGGGGGTTCTGCCGGAAACCTTGGCGGCGCATGGCGCGGTGTCTGAGCAGGTCGCGGCTGAAATGGCGCAGGGGGCCCTGGCCCATTCTGTCGCCGATGTTGCGGTTTCCATCACCGGGATTGCCGGGCCGGGCGGCTCGGAGTTCAAGCCAGAGGGACGGGTCTGTTTCGGGCTGGCGCTTCGCAAGGGCGGGGTGCAGGTCGAAACCGTCGACTTCGGTGCCCTGGGCCGCACCAAGGTGCGAGTGGCTGCGCGCGATCATGCTTTGGGCCTTTTGGCCAAAGCGATGGGCTGAGCGGCCCTATGAATAAAGCTGCGCCGCGCGGGTCTCAAAGGCGCGTACCACACGTTGCATCGCCTCATTGAACACCAGCCCGATGATTTTGGCCAGAATCGCGTTCTTGAACTCGAACTCCACATCGAAGGCAACCTCGCAGCCGCCCGCAGGCAGATCGGCA
>JAGPBG010000435.1 GCA_018063485.1 Cypionkella sp. | reverse complement strand
TGGACAGGGCGCAACAGCCATACTCTTGCTGAACATCCTCGGACATTTCGACATTGCCCGGATGGACCCTTTTGGCACCGAGCGGGCCCATATCGAAGCCGAAGCAACAAAACTGGCCTTTGACGCCCGCAACCGGTTCCTCGCTGATCCGACACCTCGCCTGGACCACATGCTTTCACAAGCCACGGCGGCAAGTCTGGCCACATTGATCAATCCCAAAAAGGCCATGCCGTCGGCAGCACCCTTGACCGAAGCCATTCATAAAGACACGGTCTACATCACTGTCGTCGACAAGGACCGCATGGCGGTTTCCTTGATTTATTCGATATTCTGGGGCTTTGGCAGCGGATTTGCATCCGAGAAATTCGGCATCCTGTTTCAGAATCGCGGGGCGGGATTCACCTTGACCGAGGGCCATCCCAATGAACTTGCTGGTGGCAAGCGGCCAATGCACACGATCATTCCGGCAATGCTGCGCAAGAATGGCAAGGTTATCATGCCCTTTGGCGTGATGGGGGGCGCCTATCAGCCCACGGGTCACGCGCGGCTTGTGAGCAACCTGCTTGATTTCGATATGGATCTGCAAACCGCCATTGACGCGCCACGCTGCTTTTCGCGTCCTGAGGGGATGATGGTTGAGCGTGGCTATGCGCCGGCGGTGCTTGCCGAACTTGCCGCAATGGGCCATGACGTCAAAGTATCGCCCGAGCCGCTTGGTGGCGCTCAAGCGATAATGATGGATGATCGTGGCGTGCTTGTCGGGGCTTCAGATCCGCGCAAGGATGGCTGCGCTTTGGGATATTGAAATGAACGATGTCAGCAAGACGATCCTCGCCCTGACCCATGGCGAGACCGATACGGTGGCGCTGATGGCCACTGTCGCATGTGAGATCCATCACGCGCATCCTTTTGCCGACTGGACGGGGTTTTACCGCGTTGTCGCACCCGACCTGTTGAAAATCGGGCCTTATCAGGGCGGGCATGGCTGCTTGGTCATCCCGTTTTCGCGCGGCGTTTGCGGGGCTTGCGCGCGCAGCGGGCAGGTTCAGAACGTGCCGGATGTCAATGCTTTCCCCGGCCATATCGCCTGTGCCTCTTCGACCCGATCCGAACTGGTGCTGCCGGTCTGGAATCGGGCCGGGATATTGATCGGCGTGTTGGACATTGACAGCAATAGGCCAGCCGCATTCACCGCCGAGGATGAGGCTTGGCTTGTGCCGTTATTGGCAGAAGTGTTTCGGGACGCTGAGTAAAGTGTGGGAAACCATCACCAACATCCCGCTGCAAACCCTGATTGCTTTTGCGGGTGGTGGGATATTGGTCAATCTGACACCGGGGCAAGACGTTTTCTTTGCCACCGCTTCCGGGCTGCAAGCCGGGCCAAAGGCGGGGGTCATGGCCGGGCTGGGGGTTGGACTTGGCGCGCTTTGGCATGTGGCCCTGTCGGCGCTGGGCCTGTCTGCCCTGATTGCTGCCCATCCCGAAGCCCTGAGCGCGATCAAATACGCAGGCGCCGCCTATCTGCTTTATATCGCGTGGAAATCCTGGCGCGACACTGGCACAAGTGCCATCACAAGGGGCGCGATAACTGGATGGGCCGCGTTCCGTCGCGGCGCTTTGACCAATGCCTTGAACCCCAAACCCATTCTGTTCATGCTGGCGTTTCTGCCGCAATTCGTCGATGCTGCGCGGGGGCCGATCTGGCAGCAGATCGTCTTTCTGGGCACCATTTTCGGTATCACCGGCACCTTGATCACGGCCGGTTTTGGCTATGTGGCGGGCCATGTCGGACACCGGATCGGCACAAGATTGGCAGTCTTGAACAAACTCGCTGCGGTGCTGTTTGCGGCCATCGCGGCCCGATTGATATGGGTGGAATAACCATGGCGGAAATCACGCTTCTGGACGGCGGCATGGGACAGGAACTGGTAGTGCGCTCGGGAGATGCGCCGACACCGCTTTGGGCCACGCGGGTGATGCTCGATCACCCCGGCATGGTGCAAGATATCCATGCCGAATATTTCGCCGCAGGTGCGACAATCGCCACCACAAACACCTATGCGATTCACCATGACCGGCTGCGCGGCTTTGGTCTTGACCCGATGTTTCACGCCTTGCATTTGCGCGCTTTGGCCGAGGCGCATCAGGCAAGGGCCATGCATGGCAGTGGGCGCATCGCGGGCTCGATGGGGCCTTTGGTGGCCAGCTATCGCCCCGAAGTGACCGAAGCCGTGGATCAGGCCGCCCCGAAATACGCCGAAATCGCCCGCATTCTTGCCGTCCATGTCGATTTGATCCTGCTCGAGACGATGGCTTCGGTAACCATGTGCGAAGGGGCGGTGGCCGGGGCGCTGGTGGCGGGGCGGCCAATCTGGCTGTCGATCACGGTTGACGATCTGGATGGCTCGAAACTGCGCTCGGGCGAACCGATTTCCGACCTGGCCCCCCTGCTGCGGGATGGACAGGTTCAGGCGGTGCTGGCCAATTGCTCGGTGCCCGAAGCGATGACCGCCGCTTTGAGCGAATTGCGTGGTTTCCACCTGCCGTTCGGGGCCTATGCCAATGGCTTTACCAAGATCACCGGCAATTTCCTGAAAGACGCGGCAAC
>JAGPBG010000070.1 GCA_018063485.1 Cypionkella sp. | reverse complement strand
ACCGTTTCCGCGCCATGAACGATCCGTGATAATACCCCGGATAGAACGCGCCAGCGCCGCTATCTTGCCCGATTTCAAGACCAAAAAGAGGCATAGACCAGCTCTGCTCGCTTGGGGAAAACAATGGACCGACTAACCGAAATGGAAGCCTTTGCCACGGTCGTAGACCAGGGCGGCTTTACCGATGCAGCCAAAAAGATGGGTATTTCGAAATCTGCCGTTTCGAAACACGTCTCGGCGCTTGAGGCCCGTTTGGGGGCGCGGCTTTTGAATCGAACTACCCGCCGTGTCAGCCCAACCGAAATTGGCCTTGCCTATTATGACCGCGCCCGTCGTGTGCTGAACGATGCGGGCGAAGCCGATGCTCTGGTGACCTCGATGCAATCGGCGCCTTCGGGATTGCTGCGCATCTCAGTGGCTACAGATTTCGGGGTGAATCTGCTTTCCCCGATATTGGGCGATTTCCTGCTGGAATATCCCGATATCACCGTGAACATGGTGCTGAACAACCGCTATGTGGAACTGATCAGCGAAGGCTTCGATCTGGCCATTCGGGTCGGTGATCTGGAGGACAGCTCACTTCGCGCCCGCAAGTTGACGGAAACCACGCGGCGGATGATCGGTTCGCCGTCGTATTTCCAGAAATACGGACGGCCGATGAAGATCGACGATCTGAATGATCACAAGTTGCTGCACTATTCCAATCAGGCCAATGGCAACGTCTGGAAAGTGACCGCGCCTTCGGGTGAAAAGCGGCAGGTTCGCACGGCGGGCTGGCTGACGGTGAATGATGGACAATCCTTGCTGAACGCGGCGATCTCGGGGCTTGGGATTGCGTTTCTGCCCTCGTTCCTGTGTGCCGAAGCCATGAAGGCCGGGCAGGTGGAAGAGGCCATTCCGGGCCTGCCGGTGGAAACGATGGGCGTTTATGCGGTCTATCCGCCCGGACGCTTTACTCAGCCCAAAGTGCGGGCTTTTATTGATTTTCTGGCGAGAAAGTATATTGATAAGGGGCCAGACAACTGGTGAGCGGCTAAAAAATCTACGATGGTGCGACGGCCTACTGGGTCGAGGTCAACATGACCTCGACCCTTCTGTTTTGTTGCCGCCCTTCGGGAGTGTCATTGCTGCTGCGTGGTGACAGATATCCGACACCCTCGGCCTGCACCTGAGCCGGGCTCACCTTGAGCCTGGTGATCAGATAGGCCCGCACCGAATCTGCGCGGGCGCGTGATACCGTGATGTTGCCCGCCAGACCGCCCTCGGTATCGGTATGGCCGACCAGAGTGATCACCGCTTTGGGATGGCCGGCAAGCCATGCGGCAAGGGTGGTCAGCGAGGCATAATCCCCCACTTGCAGGGCAGAACTTCCCGAGGCGAAGACCAGATCCTCCAGCACCTGAGGCAACCCGCTTTCAAGCGTCGCCACCAGCGAACCGGGTGGTGCTGATTGTTGCGGCAGGGCAAGAGTTTGAGGGACACCCGATTGCGGATCCAAGGGCTGCGGATTCACGTTTTCGGCAAAGCGCGGAGCAGCAAGCGCACCATGGCTGACGCGGGTTTCCTGAACGAAGCGATCCTGCGACGAGCGGCTGATCATGATCGCCACCTGCTCACCACCCGCCAACCCGGATCTTCCGGCGAGAATATAACGAAAATCGCCCAGATCGACATGCATATCGGGTTCGGGAAGGATATTTGCGGCAAAGCGGAAATCAAAGCCGCCGCATGTCGCAGTTTCACATTCGAATTGGATCTTGAAGCCCGAGGCCATGAGTTGTGCGCGCAGGTTTTGCGCAATTTGCAGCGTGGACAGGCTGGCGTCGGCAATCTTCCATGCGGTTTGCTCTACCGTGCCTTCGGCCAAGGCCGTGGGCTGAATTCCATCGGCAAAGCCGCCCGAGGCAAGACGGATCGAACTGTTCGCATTGGATGTTTGCGCGGTAACAGTGGCCGGGGCAGGGAAGGTGAAATCCAGCGCCGGTTCAGCCGCCGCCGCACCAAAGGTAAAGGCCGCGCCGATCAGCGCGGCACAGGCCGGGGCGGTGAGAAAGACTGCTTTGAACACCTGCAACACATTCTTATGGCCGCTATCGGCCTATTTCTGTCGATAATGATACTGTCCCACAACCGACATGCCGAAGGAAGCATAGAGCGCGCGGGCGGCATCGTTGGTGGCGGTTACCACCAAAGACAGGCTATCAGCCCCATGCGATTGCGCCCAGAGAGCTGCGGCGCGCAAAATATTGTGCGCGGAACCTTGCCGACGCATGGCTGGCGGCACCTCAAGCGCGTGCAGCATGGCGGTTTTTCCGCTGATGGCGACAAAGGCAACGCCTGCGACGTGATCACTCTGGCGTGACAGGATCACACATTTTTCCACGGTTGTGCGCTGCATAACCGCCAGCCGCCCGGGGCCGATACCGCAATCGTGCCAAAGTCGTGTCGCCATGGCCAAGGGTGGCCAATGCGGGAATGTCGACATCGGGGCAGGGGTTTGTGCAAGGTTTGCCAGCGGGGCGGCATAGGCCAGCACCGGGTCAACAATGGCAAAGCCGCGCGCGGCGAGTTCGGTATCCAGTGCGGTATCACCCTCACGGATCAGGAACAGCGGGCGCTGGTTTTGCGCCCGCATCGCCGCTTCGGCGCGGTCGAGTTGCTGGGCGGTGAAGGGCGCTTCGACTGTGGCTGCGGACACGCGTTTGCCGCCGCCTTGACCATCGCGCAAGGTGAATGGGCCAAGCCGACAGGTGGCGGCGGCGGGCCAGGTTTCCTGCATCACCTGCGATATCATCCGAACAGCGCCACCAACCGCAGCATGGCGGCATCAATGCGGGCGGCATCGGTGCCACGGATCACCAGATTGGTGCCGAAACTGCCATTGAAGGTAAAGGGATAGGAGCCCATCGACAGATCGGAAAACTCGGCGGCAAGGGCGGAAAACTCGGTGGCAATATCGCCTTCGCCGCGGTTGACGCGCAAGGATTGCGACAGCAGGGGAGGGCCGCCGGTCAGGCTTGGCAACAACCCTGCCAGCATCGACTCGAAGACGCTGGGCACTCCGGCCATGACATGCACGTTGTGCAGGCTGAAACCAGGGGCGGTCGAAATCGGGTTTTCGATCAACCTGGCTCCGTCGGGGATACGGGCCATGCGCTGACGGGCCTCGTTGAAGGGTTGACCCATCGCATCATAGCGCGCCTGCAACAGCGCCATCGCATCGGCGCGGTGGGTGATTGGCACTCCGAAAGCCGCAGCAATCGCATCGGCGGTGATGTCGTCATGGGTGGGGCCGATGCCGCCCGAGGTGAACACATGCGTATATCGCGTGCGCAGATCATTCACGGCGGCAACGATAGCCGCGTGATCATCTGCCACGATCCGCGCCTCGACCAGCGGCAGGCCGTGGCGGGTGAGCGCGCCGGAGAGATGGTACAGATTGGAATCGCGAGTGCGGCCGGACAAAATCTCGTCACCGATCACCAGCATGGCGGCTGTAGGGTGGGTCATGTGAATCTCCTGTTGCCCTTGGTATAGGGCCCGAGCGCGGGTCTGGCAAAGGGGCGCTGAATTGTTTATATGGGGCCAAGGCTGAGGAGCGGCGTTGTGGAAGAAACTCGGGGCAGGATCACGCGGGCGGGTATTCGCATCTATGAGGATGCGGATTTTGCAGGAATGCGCGCAGCGGGGCGCGTCGCGGCGGATATTCTGGATCGGGTAGGGCCACTGGTTGCGCCGGGAGTGACAACGGCGGCGCTGGATGATTTCATCCGCGCCGAGGTTGAGACGTCGGGCGCGGTTTCGGCGACGATTGGTTATAAGGGCTATCAACACGCCTCGTGCATTTCGGTCAACCATGTGGTGTGCCACGGAATCCCCGGCAGCAAAGTGCTGGCCGATGGCGATATTCTGAACATTGACGTGACGGTGATTGTCGATGGCTGGTTCGGCGATACCAGCCGGATGTATGTGGCAGGGCGCGCCAGCCGCAAGGCCTTACGGCTGATCGAGATCACCCATGAAGGGCTGATGCGGGGGATCGCAGCGGTAAGGCCGGGCAATACCTTTGGCGATATCGGCTTTGCGATTCAGAGTTTCGTTGAAGCGAACCGGATGTCGGTGGTGCGCGATTTCTGCGGCCATGGCTTGGGCCGGGTGTTTCACGCCCCGCCGAATGTGCTGCATTACGGGCGCGCGGGATCCATGGCAGTGTTGGAAGAGGGCATGTTTTTCACCATCGAGCCGATGGTCAATCTGGGGCGGCCGGAAACCAAGGTGCTGGCCGATGATTGGACGGCGGTGACCCGTGACAAATCCCTTTCAGCGCAGTTTGAACATTCTGTCGGGGTGACGGCGACTGGCTGTGAGATTTTCACGCTTTCGCCTGCCGGAGCATTTTTCCCGGCGCTGGGCTAGGCGGCCAGACCGCTTGAACGCTGGCGCTCAGGCGCTTGCCGTCAGCACGGTAACCACGGTGTCACCGTATTTCCTTTGATCCAATTGCGTATAACCCACTGGCACGCGCGGTGCGCTGCTTTCTTCCCAGATGATCAGCGCCTCGGGGGCAATCCACGCGGCAAGGGCGACAAGTGCGGCCTCGCCCATTGCCTTGCCATAAGGCGGGTCCAGAAAAATCAGATCAAAGGGTGCACCGGGGTTCAGGCCGGGTTTGGTCGCGTCACGCTTCAGGTGGGTGCAGCGGCTTTCGGCGCGCATCAGGGCGAAGTTGCGTTTCAGCAATGCGCTGGCGGCAGCGCCGTTTTCAAGGAAGGTTGCGGTTTCCGCGCCGCGCGACAGCGCCTCAAGCCCCAGCGCCCCGGTTCCGGCAAAGACATCCAGAACCCGCGCACCTGCAAGCGGATTGCCGTAGCCACCATTGATCAGCAGGTTGAAGATCGATTCGCGCACCCGGTCCGAAGTGGGGCGCAGATGGGCTTTGGTGTCGCCCTCACCCAGCGGGGCAAGGTGCAATCCGCGCGACGTGCCGCCGATGATTCTCATGCTTTCAAAAGCGCTTTCAGATCGGTGGAATGGTCTTGCAATGCGGCAATGGCGGGAGATTTTTCCGCCTCGATCAGCCGTTTGCCGACCATATAGGCGCGCGGATCATTCATGGCATCAACGGCCAGCAGGGTTTGCCCCTTGAAATACCAAAAGGAAACCGCCCCGCCTTCGCCGTGGCGGGTAATGATCCGATCATAGCCGATGTTGAGACCCGCGATTTGCAATTTGCACTCAAACTGATCGGACCAGAACCACGGTTTGGCACGGTAATCGGTGGCGGCACCCAGCATGTTTGCGGCGACCACTTCGGCCTGATCAATGGCATTGCCGACCGATTCAAGCCGCAGACGTCCGCCTCGATGCGGGAAACTGGCACAATCGCCAGCGGCCCAGATATCTGGATCGGACGTGCGGCCAAGACGATCGGTTTTGATACCGTTTTCGATAGCCAGCCCCGCCGTCGCCGCCAATTCGGTGCAGGGGACAATGCCGACGCCCGTGATCACGAAATCGGCCGGCAATTCGCGGCCATCTGACAGGCGCGCGCCGGTGACATGGGTGTCGCCCAGCAACCGGTCAAGTCCAGTGGATTCAAGAATCCTGACGCCGTGTGAAGTGTGAAGGGTGCGGAAATAATCGCTGGTTTCAGGGGCTGCGACCCGCTGCAAGATGCGCGGGGCCATCTCCAGCACGGTCACATCCAGCCCCAATTTTGCCGCAACCGCCGCCGCCTCAAGCCCGATATAGCCGCCGCCGACAATCACCACGCGTCGACCCTTCACAAACTCGGCACGCATCGCATCGACATCGGCAAGGCTGCGAACGGTGTAGACACCTTCAAGATTTCCGCCAACTGACGCAGGCAGGCGGCGGGGTTGCGAGCCGGTTGTCAGCGCAAGAGCATCATAAGAAAGGATTTCCTCGCCCAAAGTGACCTTGTGCGCTTTGGGGGCGATAGCGGTAACCCTGCGCCCGAGTTTCAACGTGATTGCGTGATCGCTGTAGAATTCCGGCGCGCGCAGCCACAGCCGCTCTGCCTCCATCTCTCCCATCAGATAGGCTTTAGACAGCGGTGGCCGCTGATAAGGAGGGGCCGGTTCTTCACCAATCAGGGTCAGTGCGCCGTCATAGCCAAGGGCGCGCAATTTGGCCGCGAGGCTGGCACCCGCCTGGCCTGCGCCGATCACTATGATATTCTTCATCGCGGGTTCCTCTGGTCAATAGCTTGTGGCAACCTATATCGGGCGTTAACGGAAACGCAATGTAAGAGGGGATATGCGATGATTTCTGAAGGATCGAAACTGCCGGCGGCAAGTTTGCAGATGATGGGCGCGAACGGGCCAGAAGCCATTGATTTGGCAGCGAAACTTAAAAATCGCAAAGTGGTGATCTTTGGCCTGCCAGGGGCCTATACCGGAACCTGTACCACCGCGCATGTGCCCAGCTTTATCCGCACCAAAGAGAAATTCGCGGCCAAAGGCGTCGATGAAATCATCTGCCTTTCGGTAAATGATGCCTTTGTGATGGGGGCCTGGGGCGACAGCACCGGGGCTTCCAAGGCCGGGATCACCATGCTTGGCGATGTGCAATCCGAGTTCACCAAGGCCATCGGGATGGACTTCTCGGTGCCGGCAATCGGGTTGATTGACCGCTCCAAACGCTATGCGCTTTATGCCGAAGATGGCGTGGTCAAGGTGCTTCATGCCGAAGAAAACGCCGGGGAATGCGGGATTTCCGCCGGCGAATCCTTGCTGGCGGAAATCTAGTTTAACGCTAAACTATCCGGCGTCCTGCCTTGACTTCGCACAGGCAGGACACCGGTTCGGAATGATCGCGCTGCACGGTGGCATTGCCTGCGTAGCTGTCCATCTTGCGCGCGAGTTTGGTGTCCAGCGCGGTTAGCCCATGCGCGTCATGCGTGGTCAGCGTGACATCGACCACATTGTAAATGTTGGTCCATTCGGGGTGATGATTCAGCTTTTCCGCTGCGAGGGCCGCTCGTGACATGAAGGCCCAGGCTTCTGAAAAACTGTCGAATGTCCAGATCTTGCGGAGCGCATCGCGGTCGGGCAGCGCACCCCAGCCGGTTTCGCCCAAAGCGGGTAGTTCGGCGTTGCGTTCGTCGGTTGTCAGCAGATTTGCCATTTGTCCTCAATCCTCTGTTTGCATTCGGCGAAACGGGCCGTAGGCGGTCAGCACTTCAATCTCACCCTCTACCGCGCGGCGCTCTTGCTCAAGATACCGCGCAACAGCGGCCCGAAACGACGGGTCGGTGATCCAGTGCAGAGAGTGAACCGGCACTGGAAGATAGCCGCGCGCCAGTTTATGCTCGCCCTGCGCGCCCGCCTCGACCCGCGCAAGCCCCTGCGCGATGGCCCAGTCGATGGCCTGATAATAGCACAATTCAAAGTGCAGGCAGGGGTGATCTTCAACGCAGCCCCAATAGCGCCCGAACAGGGTTTCGCGACCTATGAAATTCAGCGCTCCGGCAACCGGGCGCGAACCGTCGCAGGCCAGAACCAGCAGGATATCATCGCGCATCGTCCGCTGCATTTCGGCAAAAAAATCGCGAGTCAGATAGGGCGTGCCCCATTTGCGGCCGCCGGTATCTTGGTAAAAGCGCCAGAAAGCGTCCCAATGTTCGGGCTGGATCTCGTCGCCGTTCAGCGCGCGGATGGTAAGGCCCGAGGCTCGGGCGGTTTCGCGCTCTTTGCGGATCATCTTTCGCTTGCGGCTGGAAAGATCGGCAAGAAAGGCGTCAAAATCGGCATAGCCTTTGTTTTCCCAATGAAATTGCTGGGTGATCCGGTGCAGCGTGCCGTTGTGAGCGGCCAGAGCCTCGGCCTCGTCTTCAGTGCAAAAGGTGATGTGCAGCGAGGAAAGGCCGTTGGAACCCGTGATGCCGATGGCGGCATCAAGCAGGGCGGTGCGATACTTGGGCAGGCCAAGAAAGCGCGCCCCTGTGGCAGGGGTAAAGGGTACTGCCACCTGAAGTTTTGGGTAGTATTGCCTGCCCGCGCGCTCCAGCGCCTGCGCCCAGCCGTGATCAAAAACATACTCACCCTGACTGTGTGATTTCACATAAAGTGGCAGGGCGGCGACGAGGGTTTCACCGTCTTGCAGCACCAAGGGCCGGGTTTGCCAGCCAGTGCCTGCGCCGGTGGAGCCCGATTGATCCAGAGCGAGCAAAAAGCGGTGGGTTGTAAAAGGATCAAGCGGGCGCGCGCCAGGCGGTGTGGCGCAAAGCGCGTCCCAATCGCAAGCGGCAATTTCGGCCATACCATTCAGAAGGTCAACTTTGATCGGCATCGGTTGCGCGCGCCTTCGCCTTGGGTTTAGGGAAAGATGGTCCAATCCGGGCCGAGGTCAATCCGGGATCGGCGCGGCATAGCCTTCAAAGGTGACATTATCCGCGATACGCCGCGCAGTGGCTTCTTCTTGCGGGCTGCGAATCGTCCAGCATAAAATTCGCGCACCGATGGATTTCAACTCGGCCACACGCGGATTGTCGAGATCAGCGGCCTCGTGCGAAATGAAGGTGGAAGCCGTCGGGTCGTAATCTTCAATCGCGCGCAGGCGGGCACAGGTGGCAAGTGGCAGCATCGCCCATTCGGTGGGATCATAGGCTGCCGTGGTCAGCCCGCGCGGAATGTTCGGTGCAAGATCGCGCATATGGGCGATGCAATGCGGGTTGAACGACATCACGGCAACCGGGCCGGAATAACCGGCCAAGGCCGTGGCCACTGCCAATTCCAGCCTGCCATCGGTTTGCGACAGGGTCAGGCTTTGATCCTTGATTTCGATCAGCAGGGGCACACGGCCGGCGATCTGCGCCAGAATTTGCGACAAGGTCGGGATCGTATCACTGCTGTCTGTCAGCGGAATGGACTGCAACTCTGCTGAACTGCGCCGTCGGACCGATCCGATTTCCGCAGTAAGACGATCCAGCTCGTCGTCATGAAACACCATGGCCTGACCGTCGGACGACAATTGAACATCCAGCTCAATACCATACCCGGCATCCAGT
>JAGPBG010000434.1 GCA_018063485.1 Cypionkella sp. | reverse complement strand
CTTGCGGCGGCGGTGCGGTCGGTGCTGCCCGCCTGCCCCGGTGCCTTGGCCAAGGTGATGCGCCCACGCCACGGCAACACCGGCTGCTCACCCTCCGACCAAGGATCAGGACGGGCGTTGCCAGTCAGTTGCTCCATCAGGATGAAGGGATAAAAGGTCACCGCCTTGCCCTTGGCACGCAGGGCGGTCAGCGCCTCTATCACCGCTTTGTCGGCAGGGGTTCCGCCGTAAACCGACCGGCCCTCAAGCACCGGCACCACTTGGGCGGCGGCGCGGTTCAGGCCCGAGACCGTCCACGGCATCCCCTCGCCATCATTGAGTTTTTGCTCAACCTTGGGCCGCGCGCTGCACTGACCACAACGCAGATCGTCGCCGAACCACGACACCACCAGAGAAACCGCATTGGCGTTGGGCAGTTCCTCGGACAGTTGCTCCAGGGATGCGGTGAAATCGGTATGATCGGTGCCGGAATTGACATTGACCGAGCGTTTGACCCCCCGCCCCAGCGCGTAATGCACCGGCGTGGTGGCCAGCGCATATTCGCCTGTGCCGGGGATCAGGCAGACTCCGGGGATGGTTTGCGACAGATCAGGGAAATCGGGGCTTTGGGCGCGGCGGATCACCTCAAAGGAAAACTGCGGCACCCGGTTGCCGTAAGCGGCAAGATCCAGATCCTCGATCACCAGATAGGCAATGCCGCGATAGGCCGGAGCAAATCCCGGGCCTTCGACGGCCTCGATCTTGGGATCGGGGAGTTGGGTTTGATCGCCCTTGTACAGGCGCAGATCAAGGGTAGCGGGGTTGATCTCATTGCCGTCGGCCCAGATGCGGCCAACACTGGTGATCTCGCCTTCGCAGAGCGCCACGGCAAGGCTGATCGAATAGGAAAACTGATTGGCTTTTGGGCGCGGCGCGCCTTTGGAGCCGCCCGAGCGGGTGACATTCTCTTGAAACCGCGTTGACCAGATCACCTGCCCCGATACCCGCAAGCGGCCCCAAAGGCGGGGCACCGCGGCGCCCTCGCTGGCCCCCATCAGACGCAAACGGTCAAGCCTGCCGATATCAACGGCCTCGGACCCTGCCCCCATGATGCGCTGATCTATCACCCGGCCCAGCGTGGCCCCGACGGCGCGCCCGATCACCGCCCCCGAAAGCCCGATCAGGGTGCCGCCAAAGCCCGCACCAATCGACGCCCCGATCGCGGATAAAAGTATGGTGGCCATGGATCAGGCTCCTTTGTGAAGGAATTTCGGTTCGGGAAAGCGAAAACGCGCAGCTATCTTGCGCCGCCACGGCTCGGAGATGGCCGTTTCCACCACGCCATGCCCGCTATAGGCATGGATAAAGCGCAGATTTGGGGCGGTCTCAGTCAATATCCCCAGATGCTTGGCCACTGCACCCAAGCGCATCCGAAACAGCAAGACATCGCCGGGGCGCATGGGTTGATCATTGGCAGGGATCAGGCAGCGCTGCGCCGCAGACAGCAGATCCTCGCGCCCCGAGGCTTCGGACCAGTCATCGGTATAGGCAGGGATGACTTCCGGCTCATGACCCAGACACTCACGCCAGACCCCGCGCAACAGACCCAGGCAATCGCAGCCCGCCCCGCGCCGGCTGGCTTGGTGCAGATAGGGCGTATTCAGCCAGAGCCTCGCATTTTCAACGATCTCGGAGTCAAAGCTCATCTGATCCACCCAATGCCATCTGACGGTTGGGTCGCGGTTGGATAAGAGGTCAGCCAATCTTCGCCAGGGATATGAGGAAATCCGCGAAAATTAATGAAATTGTTGAATTTATTTCGACATGACTCTGCAGACTTGTCACACCCCACCGTTACCTGGACCTGATCTCCCACTGCTGACGGCACCGCAAGCTCATGCCACAGGCCAACCAGGCGCCCACCCGGCGCAAGATCATCGGTTTTCACCATCCCGACCAGACCGGCGGCCAGCCCGTCCAGCATTTTCAACCGACCGGCCGTAAACCAGCCCGCGGCTTGCGTGGTTTCCGTGGCCAGCATGATCCGCCCCAGCGCATCAATCCCCGCAATCTGCGCCGTGATGTCAAAGCCCGGCTGTGCCAGATTGATCCCACAAGTGGCATCCCCCAGCACAGCCGAACAGCCACGTTGAAAGGCGCGGCCCTGAGTTTGGTTCAGCACATCGGACAGGCCCCGCAACTCGACGCGAAAGGCCCCGGCCGCGCGCGTCACCTCGCCGAAACTGCCGCGAAACTGTTCCATCCGCTGCGAGGGATCGGCCCAGTTCACCATCCACGAGCGTACCTCGGCCCCGTCGAACCGGCCTGCGGCAATATCCTCTTCGCGCACGGCAGCATCCGACAGCGCGCCGATAGCTTCGGTATTGTCCACCGACAGGCCGGTGGTCTGTTGCAACGCCCGCGCCGTCATGCCGGTGCTGGCCCGAAATACCTGTCCCGCAAACGACAAGTCGCGATCGTGATCAGTAAAGCCGAAAGTCACGCCATCACGGCGCGTAACCAGCCAGGCGCGGCATACGGTCGTGATGCCTTGGGCCAGATGCTCAAGAAGTTCTGCGCGCGACATGTTACACCCTTACCTCGATGATCGGCACATTCGGTACTTCGCCAGCTTGAAACGAGGC
>JAGPBG010000069.1 GCA_018063485.1 Cypionkella sp. | reverse complement strand
GTTCTTGATGGCGCGGATTTCGGCCGCCTGTCCTTCAAGTGCAAGGCGTTGTTGCTCCAATATGCGCAGGTTGGTATCCAGATTGATCAATTCATCGCGTCGCGCATCACGTTGGGCAGGCATGGTTTCGGAATGGGCATTCTGATAGCTGGCGATCTTGGCTTCCATTGCCGAGATTTCCGCCCAGACCCTTTGCTCTTCGCCCTGATAGAATTGCACATTCTGGTCGGCTCGTGATTGCTGGCCATGATTTGACTGATCCAGAATGCCTTGGGCGAAATCATTAGCGACGCGGGCGGCCTGATCGGCGCTCCCAAGTGTTGCAAAGATGATGATCGCTGATACCGCATTCTGCTGGCCATAGGCTTGCGCGGCGGCGCTGGCCACGGATTGAAAACTGACCGACGCGCGCAGAAGATCGACCTTCTTATCCAGGGAAAGGCCGGGTGCATCCGCGAAAAGACCATGACGATTGATCACCTCGATCAGATTTTCACGGGTGGTCAGACGTTGCTGGATCGCCTGCAAAAGCTGGGCTGCACCGCTTTGTGGCTCTTGTCCGTCGGTGACAGTGGGCGATTGCACCTGAATGACAGCGGCCGCCTGAAAGATGGGCGGGCGGGTCAGCACATAGGCCAGGGTCGCCAGCGTGCCAATCACGGCAACGGCCAGGATCAGCCAGACTCGGCGGCGGATCAGGTTGATCAATTCTTCAAAAGATTGGATTTGCCCCATCCTTCCTAGCCCCTGTCATAATGCAAGCGACCGGCGTTGCGGTCTTGCGCACGGTTCAGGACCACCCCCAGCAATGGCAAGCGGCCGTCAAACAACCGCTCTGTCGCTTTGATGTCTTCGGGCGAGGTGCGGGTGCCATCCGTGACCAGCAACACCGCATCAATGCAGGGGGTCAGTGCCAACACGTCGTCGCTGACAAGGGCTGGGGGCAGATCGTAAATCACCACCTCGGGATCCAGGTGTTCCAGCATCGAGTCGAGTGCAAGATGGGTGTCGGGATCATGCAGCCGTTCTGCCGCCATCGCACAAGGGGCGCTGCTGAACCCGAGCGCCAAAGTGCGGCCAAAGCGGCGGAATTGCGATTCAAGCGGTTGCTCACCCGAAAGGAAATCTTCGATCGGGCTGATATCCTTGACGCCCCAAAGATCGGCTAGCGCAGGGCGGCGCAGATCAAGATCAATCAGCACCGTGCGGCTGCCCGAACGGCGCGAAAGGCTAAGGGCCAGATTGCTGGCAACAAAGGACTTGCCACAGCCATGGGTGGGGGATGTAACGGCGATCCGGCGCCAGCCGCGTTCGGCCAGCCCAAGCAAAAGCCGGGTGCGCAGAATGTCAAAAATGCCTGCCGCAGGATCAAAGCTGCTTTCCGGCAACAAACCGTTTCCAATAAGATGACTGGCCGAAAGCGTGACCGGGCCAAGCGATTCCCAGACCCGCGCCGGGTTCGCAGCCATCAGCGCAAGCGGTTGCGAGAAGATCTCGCGCCCGGTGGCCAGATCAAGCGTGACAGGAGGGTTGTTCAGAGTTCGGCCGGGCCGAAACACCGAAAAACTGCCCCGCCGCTTGCCTGTGCGATCCCCTGACATCGCAGAAAACTCCATATCCGCACCCGAATCCGGTTGTGCAGTCAACATCATGTGTCCGGGCATCAGATAACCAGGCTCCTGCAACAGAGGGGCGGCTATGGCCCCGACCGAATACTCTTGGCCTGTTTTCCAACAGGCGCGACGTCCGGTTTATGTTCTTGCCCGGATTGATCCTTTGACCAAGCCAGTTCAGGAACGCCACCGAGCCCCCGCCCAGTTGAGGACTAGATAGCAGAGAATGGCTCAAATTGGAAGGGTTGTGCCGAAGTCGAGACGGTGGCCAAGTGGGAAATCTGGCGCTAAAGCTGGGGTGTAAAGGTTCATTTGCAATAGGCTTTTCCGAGGATGGATGGTGCGGTGCCACTGATTGACGCGATCGTGATCGGGCGCAATGAGGGGGCGCGGTTGCTGGCCTGTCTGGCGTCGCTGCGCGGGCAGGTCCGGCGAGTGATCTATGTGGATTCGGGATCGACTGATGGTTCCGCCGAGGCCGCCATGGTGCTGGGGGCCGAGGTGCAGGTGCTGGATATGACGCTGCCCTTTACAGCGGCGCGGGCGCGCAATGCCGGGCTGGCTGCCTTGGCCGCCGATCCACCTCAGTTTGTGCAGTTTGTCGACGGCGATTGCGTGCTTGATCCGGGCTGGATTGCGGCCGCGCTGGCAGGATTTATGGCCCATCCGCGCGCGGTGGTTATGTGCGGGCGGCGGCGTGAGCGGTTGCCCGAGGCCTCGGTTTACAACCGATTGGCGGATCTGGAATGGGCAACGCCGGTGGGGCGGATCGATGCCTGTGGCGGCGATGCCCTTATGCGGTTCAAGGCGGTGCAGGCGGTGGCTGGCTATCGCCCCGACCTGATTGCGGGCGAAGAGCCGGAGTTGTGTTTGCGCCTGCGTCGTGCGGGGGGAGAGGTGTGGCGGCTTGACGCGGAGATGACGCTGCATGATGCGGCGCTGTTGCGGTTTGGCCAGTGGTGGCGCCGGTCTGTGCGGGCGGGTCATGCCTTTGCGGAAGGCGCGGCTTTGCATGAGGGGCATTGGCAGGCCGAGGTGCGGCGGGCGCTGCTCTGGGGGGCGCTGTTGCCGGTATTGATTATTCTGGCGGGATTTCTACATCCTGCGCTGTGGCTGGCAGGGCTGATTTACCCGCTGCAATGGGCACGGTTGGCGCGCCGTAAGGATGGCGTCTGGGCGATCTTTTCGATCCTGGGCAAATTCGCCGAGGCGCAGGGCGCTATTGGGTATTATCTGCGGCGCGGGTTTGGGCGGCGCGCGACGATCATCGAGTATAAATAGCTAGAGCGCGTTGCGTTAAATTGACTTCATCTCGCAAACCGAACGCGTTTGCAAAGGCAATCGCTGCCTCGGGTTGCGAGGTGAATACATGTATCTGATTGAACGCAACGCGCGCTAGTCTTTACGCAGCCGAAGCGCCGCGCTGATCTGGCCGGGCAGGATTGCAGCACAGGCGGCGTAGCGCGGGATCAGGCGGCGCGGGCTGGAGAGCGCACGCCATAGCCATTCCATCGCAATTGCCCGCACCCATCGCGGCGCGCGGTTTTGGCTTCCGGCCAGAAAATCAAGACCCGCGCCGACCGAAGCAAAGCCTGTGCGCGGTGCAAGGGCGCGGCCACGGGCGGCAAAGGCCTCTTGCTTGGGGGCCCCAAGGGCAATGAAACACAGGCCGATGTCGCGTGCGGCAATTTCGCGCAAAATGCGGTCGGCCGCCTCGCCCCTGGGATCAAATCCCATTGCGGGGGCGATTTTCAGGGTGACAATCAGGCCGGGGACGGTGCGCATCAGATGCTCGCCCGCAGCGTCCAGGGCTGCTTGGGTACTGCCGATCAGGGCAACACCCACGCCCGCGTTGGCAGCAGCCTGTGCAAGCGGCAGCACCATGTCAGACCCCGGCACAAGGCTGACCGGGCGGCGGGCGAGGTGCGAGAGCCAGACAATCGGGTTGCCATCGGCGACGATCAGGTCATGGGCGGCGTAGCTGGCGCGGAACTCCGCCGAATGCGCGAGTTTCACCAGGTGATCAAGGTTGATGGTGGCCAAGGCAAAGCCCGAACGCTGGGCAAGACGTTGCTTGACCTGCGCCAGAAGGGCCGCAGTATTGGCAACATTGACGCGGATGACAGAGTGATCAAAATTGAATTGCACGAACAGATTCCCAAGCGCTCCATGCGCCAATAGCATCTTTTTCCCGGCATTGCAGCGGCGGTGATGCGCAGCCAACAGTGTGTTTCCATCAACGCGGAACACTGTGGGGTGATTGCGCGACAAGGGGGCTGTGTTAGGATGGGTGCGGCGGAAATTCGAACCGCTGCGCCCGAAACAGAAGGTGAGCGCCGCTTTTGCCCAGTCCGAACGCCTTTGCCTATCTGATGATCTTGATCTGGCCGGTGGTGGCCTGGGTGCTGTGGACGCGGCTGGATGCGGCGCGGGCGCTGATCTGGACAATTCTGGCGGCGTATCTGTTCTTGCCGCCTCTGACCGGATTCAATCTGCCGGTGGTGCCGGATCTGGACAAAACCTCAATCCCCAACCTTGTGTGTTTGCTGTTTGCGCTGACACTGCGCCATGACAGGATCAGCTTTCTGCCCGACAGTTGGCTGGGCCGCGGGTTGATCGGGGTGTATATCCTGTCCCCCTTCGCGACGGTTATGACCAATTCCGACCCGATTCCGATTTTGGTGGAAGACGTGCCGGGGCTGCGGATTTACGATTCTGCGGCGGCGGTGATCAATCAGGCGATTTATCTGCTGCCGTTCTTTCTGGCGCGGCGTTATCTGGCGACGCCCGAGGCGATGCGGGTGCTGGTTGTGGCCTTTGTGACGGCAGGGTTGGTTTATTCGGTGCCGATGCTGATCGAAAGCCGGTTGTCGCCACAGATGAACGTGTGGGTTTACGGGTTTTTTCAACATGACTTCAGCCAGACCATCCGCTTTGGTGGCTTTCGCCCGGTGGTGTTCCTGCCGCACGGGCTTTGGGTGGCGTTTTTTGCGCTGATGTGTCTGGTTTCGTCACAGATGCTGTTTCGAGAGGGGCCAGCAGAGCAGCGCCCGAAACAACTTGTGGTGATGCTGTATTTGTTCTGGATGCTGATGATCTGCAAAAGCGCGGGGCCGGTGGTCTATGCGCTGTGCCTGACACCGCTGGTGTTGCTGGCGGGGCGGCGGGTGCAGGTTTTCGCAGCGGCAGCGGCGGCGTTTGTGGTTTTGACTTATCCCCTGTTGCGCGGGCTGCATCTGATCCCGCTTGATGCGATCATGGCCACTGCCGAGCGCTTCAGCCCGGATAAGGCCAGCTCCCTGGGCTTTCGCATCCATAACGAGGAATTGCTGTTGCAGCGTGCAGCGTTAAAGCCCTGGTTTGGCTGGGGCGGCTATGGGCGCAGCCTGCTTTTGAACCCGATCACCGGCGAGATTGAAACCATCGCCGACGGGGCCTGGATCATCGTCTTGGGGATTTATGGCTGGTTTGGCTATATTGCAGAATTCGGGCTGATTTCGTTGCCGATCTGGTTGCTCGCGCGCGAGGTGGTCTTGCAGCGCGCCGCAACCTTCCCATTGGCCGGGGCAGCTCTGGCCTTGATCCTCGCAGCCAATATGGTCGATATGCTGCCCAATGGCACCAATGTGCCGCTGACCTGGCTGATGGCGGGGGCGTTGTTGGGACAGGCCGAGGCGCTGCGGCGGGCACGGCTGGAGCGTGCCGCCGAGGCGCGACGGCAAGAATTGCACTCGGGACATCCAATCCGCACTGTGATCTAAGGGCAGACTATGAAAATCGACATTGGATTGTTCGCCCATAACGAGGCCGAAGGCATTGTTGCCATGCTCAGAGGGTTGATGGCACAAGATATTTTTGGCGATCCGCAAATGGACGTCAAGGTGCTGCTCTTGGCCAATGGCTGTAGCGATGACACCGTTTCCCTGGCGATGGCAGCGGCGGGGCCATTGGTGGAAGTGGTTGATCTGACACTTGGCGGCAAAGCGCGGACCTGGAATCGGTTCGTGCATGATCTGAGCCGCGACGACGCCGATCATCTGGTGTTTTGCGATGCCGATATCGAGTTGCCCGAGAGGGATACACTGAGCGCGATGGTGGGGCGGTTGGCAGCCCGTCCGGAACTATGGGTGTTCAACAGCCGACCGGTCAAAGATATTGCGCTGCGCCCCGAGGGGTTGTCGATGATGGAACGCATCATCGCCGCAGCGGGGGGCGGGCTGGATGATTGGAAAACGGCGATCTGTGGTCAACTCTATGCCATGCCGTCAGCGCGAGCGCGCAGGTTTCACCTGCCGATTGGCCTGCCGGTCGAGGACGGGTTTTTGCGCGCAATGGTGTTGACCGATGGGTTGACGGCGGCGGAAAAGCCCGAATCCATGGCGCGAATTGACGGTTTGGACGGGGTTTATCACATTTATGGGTCCGAGCGGCGCTTGGGTGCGCTGATCGCGCATCAAACCCGGATCGTGATCGGATCTGCTGTCAATTTCGCAGTTTTCGGGTATCTTCGTGATGCTCCGGCAACACAGCGGCGGGCGATGCTTGTCGGCGCATCAACCGATGCGGACTGGTTGGCAAGAGTGTTGAATGCCCGGTTGCCTCGTTTCCCTTTCGGCTATGTGCCGTTTCATTTTCTGTTCAAACGCCTGGTGCGGGCGTTTGAACAGCCGCGAGGGCCAGGTCATCCCAAACGGCTGGCGATGCTGGTGCTGGGTTTTGGTTTTGACTTTGTGGTCTACCTGAATGCGCAATGGAAAATGTTGCGCGGTGCCGGATCAGGTTTCTGGTGAAACGCCTCAAATTGGCCGAAATCCTGCGTTAGCAGGTCTGGTGATACCCTATGTCGCGCTGGCTGCCGCGTGAGATGGTAGGAAAAGGCATGATTTTGCGGTAATTTGTCAGGGCTATGCGCAGGTTTGTCGCAAGCAGGGGAAGAGCGAACGGATGCGGGACGACATTCTGGACCAGGGCATCAGCGATACGGATATCGCTGTGGTTGGCATGGCGGCACATCTGCCGGGGGCCGCTAATATTGGTGAATATTGGCGCAATTTGGTGGCGGGCGTCGAATCGATCCGGGTTTTGTCCGACGAGGAGTTGCTGGCCGCTGGTGAAAGTGCGGTTCGTATTGCCAAGCCCAATTATGTGCCCTCAGCCGCCGTGCTGGACGGCTTTGCCGATTTCGACGCCGATTTCTTCGGGTTTTCCCCGAAAGAGGCCGCTATCCTTGATCCTCAGCACCGCCACTTTCTGGAAGTGGCCTGGGAAGCTCTGGAAAACGCCGGGCATCCGCCGGAAAAATTCACCGGTGCAATTGGCGTTTATGCCGGTTGCGGGGCGGGCAGCTATTTTTACTTCAACCTCTGCTCCAACCGCGATCTGGTCGATCAAACCGGCATGTTCTTGCTGCGCCACACCGGCAATGACAAGGATTTTCTGGCCACGCGGGTCAGCCATATTTTCGATCTGAAGGGCCCGTCGATCAATTTGCAAACCGCCTGTTCGACGTCTCTGGTGGCGGTGCATTTCGCGACTCAGGCGCTGTTGAACGGCGAATGTGACATGGCGCTGGCGGGTGGTGTCACCATCGAACTGCCGCAAAAACGTGGGTATCTGTTCACCGAAGGCGAAATTCTGTCGCCAGACGGCCATTGTCACGCCTTTGACCACCGCGCCCAAGGCACGGTGTTTGGCTCGGGCGCGGGTTGTGTGGTGTTACGCCGCGCCAAGGATGCGATCCGTGACGGGGATCATATCTGGGCAATTCTGAAAGGTTCGGCTGTCAACAATGACGGCGCGGCCAAAGCGGGGTATCTTGCGCCTTCGGTGGATGGCCAGGCGCGCTGCATTGCCGAAGCGCAGGCGGTGGCGGGGATTGACGCGGGGCAGGTTTCCTATGTGGAATGCCATGGCACCGGCACCTATCTGGGCGATCCGATCGAAGTGGCGGCGCTGACGGCAGCGTTTCGGAAAACCAGCGATGCGGTGGGCTCATGCCGGATAGGGTCGGTGAAAACCAACATCGGCCATCTGGATACGGCGGCGGGGGTGGCCAGTCTGATCAAGGTGGCGCTGGCGCTGCATCACCGGCAGTTGCCGCCAAGTCTGGGCTATGAAGCGCCCAATCCGTCGATTGATTTCGAGAGCAGCCCGTTTGGGGTGAATGACCGACTGACGGATTGGCAAAGTGAGCGGCCGCGCGTGGCCGGGGTGAATTCTCTGGGCGTGGGCGGCACCAATGCCCATGCGGTGTTGCAAGAGGCACCTGCGCGCGGCGAGGGCGGCGAAAGCCTGTGGCCGTTTCAGCCGATTGTGCTTTCGGCCAAGTCGCGCGGTGCGCTGGATGCGGGCGCTACGCGGTTGGCTGCCCATTTGCGCGAAAATCCGGCGCAGGATCTGGCCGATGTTGCCTATACACTGAAAGAAGGCCGGCGGGCGTTTGACAAGCGGCGGGTTCTGGTAGCCGAAAGCCATGAAGAAGCGGCGCATCTGCTGGCGGGCGGCGATCCGCGTCGGGTGTTCAGCCATGATTTCCTGGGCGAAAATCCCGAGGTGGTGTTCATGTTCCCCGGCGGCGGGGCGCAATATGTCGGGATGGCGCGCGATCTTTATGAAACCGAACCGGTGTTTGCCGATTGGATGGATCAAGGGCTGGCGATCCTGCAACCGAAACTCGATTATGACATCCGCGCGCTGTGGTTGCCCAAGCCGGGGCTTGAAGCAACGGCGGCGGAGCGGTTGAAGAAACCTTCGGTGCAATTGCCGCTGATCATGATCACCGAATATGCACTGGCGCAGCTTTATATCAGTTGGGGAGTGACACCTGCGGCTTTGGTGGGCCATTCGATGGGCGAGAACACGGCAGCCTGTCTGGCGGGAGTGTTGTCATTTGAGGATTGCATCGGGCTGATCCATCTGCGGGGGTCATTGTTCGATACGATAGCGCCGGGTGGGATGCTTTCGGTGCCGATGGATGAGGCGGCGTTGCGGCCTTGGATTGCAGGCGATCTTGATCTGGCCTCGGTGAATGCGCCGGGCTTGTGTGTGATCTCGGGGCCGGATGCGGCGCTGGACGGGTTGGCGGCGCAACTGCTGGCCGAGGGTGTGGAAACCAGCCGGATTGCGATTGATATAGCCGCCCATAGCCGGATGCTGGAGCCCATTCTGGGCCGCTTTGGTGATTATCTGCGCCGCATCACGCTGTCGCCGCCGCGCCTGCCGATCATTTCGAACCGCTCGGGGCAGGTGTTGAGCGATGCAGAGGCGGTCAGCCCTGACTATTGGGTCGCGCATCTGCGCAATACGGTAAATTTTCGGGCCTGCATGGCCATGCTGACGGCCGAGGCCGGGCGGGTCTATATGGAGATGGGGCCGGGGCGGACGATGTCATCGCTGGCGCAGGCCAATGGGGTTGCGGCGGGGCAGGTGATCCCGGCGCTGCGCCATCCCGAGCAGAA
>JAGPBG010000068.1 GCA_018063485.1 Cypionkella sp. | reverse complement strand
CGGTGACATCGGTTTCTTATGCCTGCGAGCGCGGCACGGCCATCATGGCCAGCTATCTGAATGTCGAGGGCAAATCCTTTGCCGTTGTGACGGCAGAGGGGCATCAGGTGGCGATGGAACTGGCCAAGGGCAGTGCAGGCGCGCGCTATGTATCCCTTGACACGCAAGCCCCCTATTCGTGGTGGACGGAAAATGACCGGGGCATTTTGTCTTATGGGCGCAGCACTGCTGAGACGTTGTTGTTTCAGGACTGCCATGAGCAATGACGCCCGGTTCAATGCGCCCGCCCCGATCTTTGAGCCGCCTCAATCCTTGAGCCTGACAAAAGCCTGAGGGCCTTGGGCGAGGCGGGTTTCGATCAGGTTGGTTATGCTGCTGTTCTCCAGTGACCCAAAGAGTGTGAGGCTGGCATCGGCCAGCGGTGCATCTTGTGCCATGCGCGCCAGGCCAAGCAGGAACCCACCCAGATAGCGCCGTTGTGCGGCATCGGGGTGGTTGTACAAGGCTGCGGCAGCCTGCGCCAGATCATCTTGCAGGGCGAGCGGGTCGGGTTGGATCGGAGTGTCGGCAGGATAGGGCATGGGTTGATCAGCCAGCTTGAAATGCTGACGCAACAGGGTGCAAAACTGCGAAAAGCTGGTGATCGGTTTGTCCAGATACCCATCAGCACCGGCGGCAAGTGCCGCCGCCCGCCCGCCCGCACTTCCCGAGGTGCCCAGGATCAGCGCGGGCCGTCTGGATGAGAGCAGAACCTGGCGGATCAGGTCTTCGCCCCGGCCATCGGGCAGGCCCAGATCAATGATCACCACATCGGGGCGGTAGAGGCGCAGGTGGGCGCGGGCCGATTGCAGGCATTCAGCCCGGCGCAGGCGCGCACCCGCGCGTTGACAGATCAGCCGCATCGCATCGCTGGAAAACCGACTGTCTTCGACCAAAAGCAGGGTAAGGCCCTGAAGTGGCAGCGGGCCATGCGCCGTGGGCAGCATGGCATGGGGAATTCCGGCGCAAGGTGCGGGGGAGGTGGGGGGCAGGGGCTGCGGCATGGGAACCTCTGGCAAGACCGGGGGACAACAGGCGATAGCGCCAGTAAAGCGCGGGGTTGGCTAATTTTTGGTAAAGCCCGCTGCGCCCAATCCAGTTTATTTTTTTCGGCGGCTCGGCTCGGGTTTGCACGGTTATGCCCCTCTTGCCCCCGCGCTTTGCCCCGGTCATAACCAGGCCAAGCCGTCAAAAGGAGCCTGCCATGATTGGACGTCTGAACCATGTTGCCATAGCTGTTCCCGATCTTGCGGCGGCTGTGGCTCTATACCGCGACACTTTGGGTGCAAAGGTGGGTGCCCCGCAGGACGAGCCGGATCACGGGGTGACGGTGGTGTTCATCGAATTGCCCAATACCAAGATCGAGTTGCTGTATCCTTTGGGGCAAGGCTCTCCGATTGCCGGGTTTCTCGAAAAAAATCCGACGGGCGGGATTCATCATATCTGCTATGAGGTTGAGGATATCGTGGCCGCACGGGACCGTCTGAAAGCCAGCGGCGCGCGGGTGTTGGGCAATGGCGAGCCGAAAATCGGTGCACATGGCAAGCCGGTATTGTTCCTGCATCCCAAGGATTTCAATGGCTGTCTGGTAGAATTGGAGCAGGTATGACCCTTACCGGTGCAATCGTCTTGCTGGCTGTGACATGGTTCATGGTGTTTTTCTGCGTGCTGCCCTGGCGGTTTGAAAGCCAGGGCGAGACGGGTGAGGTGGTGCCCGGAACGCCGGTTTCGGCGCCTTCGGATGTGCAATTGGGCCGCAAGATGCGGATCACCTCGATGATCGCGGTGGTGGTATGGCTGGCGCTGGTGGGGATCATCTGGTCCGGCGTATTCACGCTGGATATGCTTGATGTGTTCAACATCATGGGCAAGCGCTGATCAGGGTTTGCGCACCGCAGGAATGATCGAATGTGCCGGGCTGCGCTGCCAAAGCCTGTGAAAGATATGGGTAAAGGTAGCAACGCCCAGTACCGGGATGATCAGGTTCACCAGGGGCAGCGACAGCATCAGGGCCATCAGCGTGCCTGCGATCCACAGGGACAGCCAGTGGCGGCTGCGCAGCTCTTTCGCCCCTGCCCGGCCAAGGCGGCGGCTGGCGACAAGGGTGAAATACTCGCGCCCCAGCAAAAAGCCGTTCAGTGCCCAGAAGATCACCGGAAAGAACGGCCCGGCAAAGGCATAGAAGATCAGTGCCAGCACGTTCAGCGCGATCAGAAGGCCCAGAAAATTCACCGTATCGCGCAGGGTATCGCCAAAGCCCAAGGGGGTTGCGGGGGGCAGGCCGGGGTAGTGACGATCTTCGACCGCATCGGCGATGTCTTCGAGAAACAGGCTTGCAAAGGCCGAGGCGACGGGAACCATCAAGAACACCGACAGCCCGATCATCAGCAAGAATGACCCCAAACCGAGCAGGGTATGCAGCCCGCCGATCGGGCCATAATAGGGAATGCTGATCGAACCGGGGGTGAACCATTCGATCAGGGCCAGAAATCCGGCATAGACGCCGCCCAGCAGTGCCAGCGCCAGCAGGATGCCAAGGATGACGACGCGCAGAAAACGGCCGTCGGTGATCTGGCCAAGCGCGCGCAAGAAGGCGATGAAGATCATGCCGAAAGCCAGGTGGTCAGGGCGTTGGCGTCGGGGCGCGGGCGGTCGGTGACAGCGGTATCGGGCGGCGTGCCGATATGGATGATGCCTGCCACGGATTCGCTTTCAGTGCAGCCGAAGGCCTCGGTGATGAAGGCGCGGTCATGCGCGGGCCAGCCGGTCAGCCAATTGGCCCCCCAGCCAGCGGCAAGGGCGGTGGCAAGCAGGTTGAAGCAGAGCGCGCCGGCAGAGAGGAGTTGTTCGATGGCGGGAATTTTCTCGACGGTCCGGGGAGCGCTTATCACCACCACGGCCAAATTACCGCGATCAAAATGACCACGGCCCTTTTCGATCTGCTCGACATCCAGGCCAAGGGCATGGCCGCGCGTGGCGGCGAGTTCAGCCAGCCGTTTCATCGCGCCTCGTTCGATCACCACCAGTCGCCAGGGTTCGAGCTTGCCGTGATCTGGCACCCGAAGCGCGGTGGCGAGGATGCTGCGCAGGGCGGCATGATCCGGCACTCCCCCCGTGTAGAGTTTGGCGGAAAATGAATGGCGCCGGGCGAGAAAGGCTTGCGCGGCGGGGTCGGGTTGCGGCATGGCGGACTCCTTTGCCCGGCAGACTCGGGCAAAGCGGCGCGAGCGTCAAGAGAGGGGAGCGATGGAAAAGGCGGCATGGGCGGCGCGGGCGGTGCCGGGGGCGGAATTTGCGGTGCGGGTGACGCCAAGGGCGCGGCGGGCGGCGATTTCGGATGAGGGCGGGGTAATGAAGGTGGCCGTTACCGCCCCGCCCGAGGATGGCCGCGCCACGGCAGCGGTGATTGAGGCGCTGGCCCATGCCTTGGGCGTGGCAAAGACAAGGCTGACCCTGTTGCGGGGGGCCACCTCGCGCGACAAGGTGTTCCGACTGGATTAGGCGATATCGGCGGGGGGCTTGGTTGGCCCCAGTGGGGGTTTTGCGGATTTGCGCGGTTTTTTGGCTTTGTTTGCTTCAGGCTCGGGTGAAAATACGATCCTGTAGCTGCCTTCGGGCAGATTGAGTGCTGCCGCCAGATCGCGCAATTGTGCCATCGACAGGGTAAGGCGCATCGGTGTATCGGTGCGCGGATCAAGCTGTTCGATCACCACGCAATCTTCAAAGGCCTCGATGGTGATGTCTTCTTGCAAGGGGGCGGCACCCTCATCAATGAGGGTGATCACGGTGGCGTCGAAATCGTGCTCGATGGTAAACATGGGATAATTCTAGGCCGTAACTCCGTTGGGCTCAACTGCAATTGATCAGCAGCAGAGCGCCGATAGCGCGCATTGGCCTTTCACTGTCAGCGGGGTTTGGTATCTGGGGGATAAGGACAAGGAGCGAGCAATGCGGCTATGGGCAGGATTGGCTTTGGCGCTGGGTTTGGCGGGCTGTGTCGCTGCGTTGCCAGCGGCGCAGACCTGGCCGCAAACCCCGCAACCAGCGGTTTTGGCTCAGAATTTGCCGCCCGCGAGCGCGCTGACGAATTTTCGCGCGGTGGCGACCCGGTTGGAGCCGGTGGCCGAGGCTGCGTGCCGCGATATTGGGCGGGTGCGAAATTGCGATTTCCGCATTGTGATTGATGATCGCCCGAACCAGCCAGCGAATGCGTTTCAAACTCTTGATAGTGCCGGGCGGCCGATCCTGGCTTTCTCGGCGGCGCTGATTTCGGATGCGCTCAACGCCGACGAACTGGCCTTTGTGATCGGTCATGAGGCTGCGCATCACATTCTGGGCCACATTCCGCAGGCTGAACAACAGGCCTTGACCGGGGCTTTGTTGGCCGGGGCGATTGCGACGGCCTCGGGGCTGGATCGGGCCGGAATTGAGCAGGCGCAACAGATGGGGGCGGCAGTGGCCGCGCGCAGCTATTCCAAGGATTTCGAGTTGCAAGCCGACGCCTTGGGGGCCGAAGTGGCCTTTCATGCCGGCTATGATCCGGTGAAGGGCGCGGCATTCTTTGACCGCTTGCCCGATCCGGGCGACAAGTTTCTGGGCAGCCATCCTGCCAATGCGCAGCGCAAGGCGGTGGTGCTGCGGGTAATGGCGCAATTGACCGGGCGATAGATAGGCCGGGCGACAGGTGAGAGTGGCCGCCTTGATTTATATCAAGGCGGTGGCGCGCAGGGCTTGCCACTTTGGGAAATCTTTGGCCATGGGAGAGGCATCAAGATGATGGGATATGTCGATGATCCGCGGGCCTGGGCCTATACGCGGGGAATGACGCGGGCTTTGGGGGTGAACCTGACCAAGGCGGTGGTGCAAGGCTGGGTCAGCCGCGATCATTTGCAGGCTTTGGTGGCCACCTGTCAAAGCTGCGCGCAAACCGCCTGCTGCACGGACTGGCTGGCGCGCACCACACGGGCCGAGGCTGTGCCGGGGTTTTGCCCCAACAAGCCCGAAATCGAGGCGCTGGGCGGCGGATTTTAGGGGCTTTCAGGCCGCGCGCCATCCGGGTAGTTTGCGGCCATGTTGCAGATTGAAGATGTTTTGCGTGACCGCGGGTCGCGCTATGCGGTTTCAGGGGGGTCGGTGGCGGGGCGCGACGGGGTGAGCGCCTTTCTGGCCGATTTGAAACGTGCCAAGAAATTCGCCAAAGCCACGCATAACTCGTGGGCCGTGGTATTGTCGGGCGAAGGTGCCGTCAAGAATGACGATGGTGAGGCGGGTGCGGCGGCGGTGATCCTGAAAATGATCGAACGCGAGGGGCTTGTCGATCACATCATCGTGGTGACGCGCTGGTATGGCGGCGTGCATCTGGGGGGCGACCGCTTTGCCCATGTGGTAAGCGCGGTGCGGGCCTATCTTGCGGCGTCGAAAGCGTAACGGCTTTACAGGCCGCTTGGCTTTGCGTCACATAACCCGATGCCAGAATGGGGCCGGGGGAATGGGATGCTTGCGTTGATAGGTTCGGAAATCCGGCGGATTGGAAACACCTGCAAATGGTCGTGGGATGGCTGGTGGGCGGCCTGGGCCAGCGAGAAATCCCTGCGGCAATGGAGCGTGGTGAATGTCTTGTCAGCGGCGCTGGCGTTTTCGCTGCCGCTCAGCACCGTCGAGCGGGCGATGATCCTGGGGTTCGGTCTGCTGGTGCTTGCGGCGGAATTGTTCAATACAGCGATTGAAGAGGTGGTTGACTATATCTCGATCGAACAAGATCCGCGTGCGAAAAAGGCCAAGGATGTCGGGTCGGCCATGGTGGCAGTGACGGCGATTGCCGGTGGGGTGGTGTGGCTGGTGGTGCTGTCGGGCTAGAGCGCGTTGGGTGCGCCACGACAAAATGGCGCGAATTTCGGGTGTTTGCAGCCGCTGCGGATAGCGGTCCTTGTGGTGCCGGCGGTGACTTTCAGGTCTGCTCCTTCTAGGGAAACCGAGGCGCAGGCCCCAGTGGAAACGGGCCAAGACTGACGCGGCCGTTTGCCGATTTCAGAACCAGATCAAGCACGTCGGGGTTGCTGCCCGCGGAAGCCATCACCTCAAGCCCACGGGTGAGGTTTGGCGCGAAATCGGCTGTGATCAACCCAAGTGCCGCCATAGCCGGCGGTAATCTGCGCCAGTTGGTGACGTGGAACGTCAGCGCGCCCTCGGCCCTACCATCGGGACCGGCGGTAACGGAGCCATCGAGCGAGATTTGCAGATCCCCCCAGATCATCCGGCTGTCTTGCAACTCTATCGCGGTGAGTTTGGGCTGGGTTTGGCTGGCGTGACGGTCGATGGGCGCGGAAAAGCTGGCAAAGCTGTCGAGGTGGAGGTCTTGAATTGTCATGGGCAAGCCAGCGGCTGCCATTCGCGTGGCAAGCTGTGGATCAAGGGCAAGCTGGGTCACTTCAAGCCCGATGCGGTGGCTGTTCTTGCGGGAGGGGTCTTCGCGGCTGGCCAAAACCGCCTTGCTTGCCGAAATGGCCCAGCCATGATCTGAGGCCAACGCCGGATTTTCCGCCTCGAGCGTGGCTTCGTTCAGCCGCAGATCCACGCCAGGATGCAGCATGAGACTGGCCATCATGCGCGCCGAGGTCAGGGTCAGGCTTTCCTCCGGCAGGGTGATGGTTTGCTGGCTCGCAAGGGCGACAATCAGATGCCATGGTTTCCAAGTCATTGAGAAAATTTGCAGAAATGGCGCGCTCCAGCCAATACCCTTGGCCGGATCATAGGCCGATGGCGCGCCGATCGTCAGATCAAAGCGATTGGGGAAACCTTGAACCGAGAGCGAGTCTCGCGATAGTTCCAGCCCGTTGTCCGAGGCAAAGATGGCCTCGACGCTGCGTTCAACCGCCGTTGCGCCGACGAACCAATAGCCGCTCCACAGCCCCGAAACCAGCAACACAACCCATAGCAAAGCGCGCATCGACGGACCTTTCCCTTGCGGTGACCGTTTGTTTACACAGACAGGACAAAATTGACCAGAAGTTGCACCAAAGCTTGCTGCGATTGTCGAGGGTAGCCCAATTTATCGGGCCTCTGAGCAGATGGCGCAGAAATCCGGGCGGGTTTCGCTTGGCTAAACGGTGTCGCCTGCTATGGTTGGGGCATCGAGGCAGACGGGCAGATGCGAGCGGATGGAAATACCGAAGGCGGACCCAGAGATTACCTTCAGCCAGCCGATCCGGCAGATTGTCACCATGATGCTCGCTTGTGGGCTGGTGGGAGCGGGGGCCTGGCTGATCCATTCGACGGTGCTGGGGATTGTGGGCACCAACCCGATGCTGAACGGGGTGATTGTTCTGGTCTTCTTCTTGGGGGTGGCGGCCTGTTTTTGGCAGGTGTTCACCCTTGCGCAATCGGTCAGCTGGATCGAGCGTTTCGCCCGCCATGCGCCGGGTGCGGCCAGCCTTGCACCGCCCAGCTTGCTGGCGCCTTTGGCGGCGCTGCTGCGCTCACGCGGGGCGCGGATGCAGATATCGGCCTCGTCGTCGCGCTCGATTCTGGAATCGGTCGCAACCCGGATTGATGAGGCGCGTGATATCACGCGCTATCTGACCAACCTGTTGGTTTTCCTGGGCCTTTTGGGCACATTCTATGGGCTGGCCACCACGGTTCCGGCTGTGGTTGAAACCATCCGGTCGCTTGCCCCGCAAGAGGGTGAGACCGGGCTTGAGGTGTTCGGCAAGCTGATGAGCGGCCTGGAAAGCCAGTTGGGCGGGATGGGGACGGCGTTTTCATCCTCGCTTTTGGGCCTTGCCGGGTCTTTGGTGGTGGGGCTGTTGGAGTTGTTCGCAGGCCATGGCCAGAACCGGTTTTACCGTGAGTTGGAGGAATGGCTGTCCTCAATCACCAGACTGGGGTTTTCCTCGGGCGAGGGCGAGGATGCCGGGCCGGTTTCGGCGGTGCTGGACCATCTGAGCGCGCAGATTGATGTGCTGCAAACGCTGTTTTCACAAACCGAGGCCAATCGCGCCGGGGTGGAAGAAGGTTTGCAACAGCTTAGCGGTGCGGTCGGCCTCTTGGGGCAGCAGATTGGGGCAGAGGCCGGGCAAGTGGCGGCGCTGTCGCGCATTGCCGAGGGGCAAGAGCGGCTGATTTCGGCGCTGACCGGGCCGGATGGCAGCGGCATGGTGGATGCCGAACAGCGGATGCGGCTGCGCTCAATTGATGTGCAACTGCTTAAAATCCTTGAGGAAATGTCTGCCGGGCGGCAAGAAAGCCTTGCCGATCTGCGGGCCGATCTGTCCTCGCTGACGGCGGCCATCCGGCAATTGTCGCGCAGCGGCACCGGGCGGGGCTGACCATGGCGCTGCGCCGCAAACGCGATTCCGCGATGATCTGGCCGGGCTTTGTCGATGCGGTGACGACGCTGCTGATGGTGCTGATGTTCGTGCTGACGATCTTTACCGTGATGCAATCGGTGCTGCGCGAGACGATCACCACCCAGACCACCGAACTCGATGCATTGACGGCGCAAATCGCCGGGCTGGCCGATGCCTTGGGGCTGGAAAAGGCCAAGGTGTCGGATTTGCAGGGGCAGGTGAGCGGGCTTTCGGCCAATCTTGCGGCGGCAAATGCCAAGGGCGATGAGCAATCGGCGCTGATCGCCACGCTGACCGGGCAGATTTCTGCGCGAGAGGCGGAATTGGCGGCGGCGCAGGGGCGGATCGCCACATTCGAGACGCAGGTGGCCAGTCTTTTGGGGGAGCGTGATGCAGCACTGGGGCAGGTGGGGGGCCTGACGGCCAAGGTTTCCGATCTTGAGGCGGCGGGGGCGCGGCTGATTTCCGAGAAAGAGGCTTTGCAACTGGCGCTGGCGAAAACCCGGTCCGAGGTGGATGCGGCGGCCGAGGCGGCGCGACTTGCAGCGGCGCGGCGGGAGGCTTTGGACGCTTTGGTTGCCGATCTGAAGGCCAGGGGCGAAGGCGACAAGGCCGCTTTAGAGGCGGCACAGGTGAAGATCTCGGACGCCGAGGCTGCGCGTCTGGTCGATGCGGCAGCGCTGGCGGCGTTGCGCGACAAGCTGAAAGGCGCGGATGCCGAGTTGACGGCGATGACGCTGGCGCTG
>JAGPBG010000067.1 GCA_018063485.1 Cypionkella sp. | reverse complement strand
CTCCTAAAGCTGGTGCAGTCAGCGGGAGACTTGGGCGATGTTGGGTTCCAAACGCGTGCTTTTGATCATCGGCGGCGGGATTGCCGCCTATAAATCGCTTGAGCTGATCCGGTTGCTGAAGAAATCGGGGGCGGCGGTCACTCCGGTTTTAACGGCGGCGGGGGCAGAGTTTGTCACGCTCCTGTCGGTGTCGGCGCTGGCGGGCGAGAAGGTTTATTCCAGCCTGTTTGATCTGACCGATGAGGCCGAGATGGGGCATATCCAGCTATCCCGCGTGGCCGATCTGGTGGTGGTAGCCCCGGCGACGGCGGATCTGATGGCGAAAATGGCGGGCGGGCGGGCAGAGGATCTGGCCTCGACGCTGCTGTTGGCCACCGATACCCCGGTGATGGTGGCCCCGGCGATGAATGTGCGGATGTGGGAGCATAAGGCGACGCAACGCAATCTGGCGCAGTTGCAGGCCGATGGTGTTCGGGTGGTTGGCCCGGATGAGGGCGAGATGGCTTGCGGTGAGTATGGCTTTGGCCGGATGGCCGAGCCTGCGGCGATCCTTGCGGCGATTTCCGGGGCTTTGACAGATGGGCCGCTGACCGGGCGGCATGTGCTGGTGACCTCCGGTCCGACGCATGAGCCGATAGATCCCGTGCGCTATATCGCCAACCGCTCCAGCGGCGCGCAGGGCACGGCAATAGCGGCGGCGCTGCGTGATCTGGGGGCAAGGGTGACCTTTGTGACCGGGCCTGCCTCGGTGCCAGCGCCTGAGGGCGTGGCGGTGGTGCGGGTTGAAACCGCGCGGGAAATGCTGGCGGCGGTAGAGGCGGCCTTGCCTGCCGATGCGGCAGTGATGGCGGCGGCGGTGGCCGATTGGCGGGTGGCCAATGCGGGCGCGCAAAAGATGAAAAAGGACGGCTCTGGCAAAGCCCCGGCGTTGGAGTTTACCGAGAATCCGGATATTTTGGCCAGCGTTTCCAGGGGGAAAGCCCGGCCCCGTCTGGTTGTGGGCTTTGCGGCGGAAACCGAGAATGTGGTGGAATTTGCCAGCGCCAAGCGGTTGCGCAAGGGCTGTGACTGGATTGTGGCCAATGATGTCTCACCGGGAACCGGGATCATGGGTGGGGCGGAGAATGCGGTGGTGTTGATCACTGATCAGGGCGCGCAAAACTGGCCGCGCATGGGCAAGGATGTGGTGGCGCGGGCCTTGGCGGCGCGGATTGCGGCGGCGTTGGGGGTGGTTTGACGCGGCGGTGTGGCTGGAATGGCGGATGCCTCCGGCGGGGAATATTTGGACGATGAGGGTGGTATGGTGGTTGTGAAAATCCTTTGGGAGCAGTGGGCTGATCGCTCGGTGGCTTTGCCGGCCTATCAGACGGCGGGGGCGGCAGGGGCGGATATTTGTGCGAATTTTCCCGAAGGTGAGCGCGCGGCGGGGATGGTTTTGGCCCCGATGGAGCGGCGGGTGGTGCCGACCGGGATCAGGGTGGAAATACCTGAGGGGTTCGAGATGCAGATCAGGCCGCGCTCGGGCCTTGCGATGAAATTCGGGATCACGGTGCCGAATACGCCGGGGACGATTGATTGCGATTATCGCGGGCCTTTGGGGGTGGCTTTGGTCAATCTGGGGGCTGCGCCCTATGTGGTGCGGCACGGCGACCGGGTGGCGCAATGCGTGGTGGCCCCGGTGGTGCAGGCTGGGTTTGAGGTGGTGGTCAGCTTGGGCGATACGGCGCGCGGGCCGGGTGGTTTCGGGTCGACCGGGGCTTAGGGGGCGGAATGTTGGTCTTGGGACTTGCGGCGGCGCTTTGGGCCTTGGGTTGGGTGATGGCGGTTCCGGTGCGGTTGCGCTGGGGGATGATCACGCTGCTGTGGCTGGCGGTGATTGTGGCGCATCTGGCCTTGCCGGAAGGATCTGGGTTGCGGCTGGCGATGGGCGGTGATGCGCGCGCCTGGCTGGTGCTGGGCGGCGTGGCGGCGCTGGTTTTGGGCTATATGCGGGTGTTGCGGCGGCTGCGGGTGGTGCCGGTGGCAGCGCCCAAAGCAGGGTTTTCCGATACCGAGCTGGAGCGCTATGCCCGTCATATCATGCTGCGCGAAATCGGTGGGCCGGGTCAAAAGCGGCTGAAGGCGGCCAAGGTTCTGGTGGTGGGGGCCGGGGGGCTGGGCTCGCCGGTGATGTTGTATCTGGCGGCGGCAGGCGTGGGCACCATTGGCGTGATTGATGATGATGTGGTGGAAGGGTCGAACCTGCAACGGCAGATCATCCACAGCGATGGGCGAACCGGCATGGCCAAGGTGCAATCGGCGGAAATCGCGATGAAGGCGCTGAACCCGTTTATCGAGGTGCGACCTTACCGGCGGCGGTTGGAGGCGGAGATCGTGGCGGATCTGGTGGCGGAATATGATCTGGTGCTGGACGGGACCGATAATTTCGACACCCGCTATCTGGTGAACCGGGCCTGTGTTGTAGCGGGTAAGCCTTTGATTGCGGGGGCGATTACGCAATGGGAGGGGCAACTTTCGCTCTATCATCCGGCGGCGGGTGGCCCTTGTTTTGAATGCGTCTTTCCGGTGCGGCCCGCGCCGGGGATGGTGCCAACCTGTGCCGAGGCGGGGGTGGCAGCGCCTTTGCCCGGCGTGATTGGCGCGATGATGGCGATGGAGGCGGTGAAATGGATTACCGGCGCCGGGCAGGGTTTGGCCGGGCGGTTGATGATCCATGACGCGCTTTATGCCGAGACGCGGATGATTGCGGTGAAGCGGCGGGATGAGTGCGGCTGTTGTGGGAAGGCTGTTTCAGCCGAAGCGGTAGCTTGAAGCAGTGACGCCGCCGAAGACGTTATTGTCGTGATAAACGAGGGTAGCCCTTTCGGATTCGGCAGCCCCGAGGGCGGCAAAAAGCGGGACGAAATGGTCTTCTTGCGCATGGCAGGTGCGGGCATAGGGGGCGGAGTCCCAATTGAGCAGGCTTTGGGTGCGGGCGGGGGAGGGTTTTGCCAGCGTGTCGGCCAGCCAATGATCAAAGGCGGCAGAAGGGATTTTCGCGCCAGGGCCAAACAGGCGCAGGTTGTGATAGCTAAGGCCAGAGCCGACAATCAGCACGCCTTCATCACGCAGCGGAGCAAGGGCGCGGCCAAGAGCGAAATGCGCGGCGGGGTCATAGCCCTGTTGCAGCGAGATTTGAAACAGCGGCACATCGGCGCGCGGATACATGACGAAGGCCGGAACGAAAGTGCCGTGGTCATAGCCTTGGGCTGGATCAAGGCGTGTGGGCAGACCTGCGGCGGCAATCAGATTTGCCGCGCGTTGGGCGATCTCGGGCGCGCCGGGGGAATTATAGGTGATCTGATAGGTCTCGGGCGGAAAGCCCGAGTAATCATAGACCATGCCGGGGGATTTGCCTGACATCACGGCGAATTCCGGGCTTTCCCAATGGCCCGAGATCATCAGAATGGCGCGAGGAGTGGTGCCGATTTCCTCGGGCATCCGGGCGAGGGAGGCCTCCAGGCTGGCCAGCACGTCACGCATTTTGGGAATCCAGGGCCAGGGGCCGCCGCCGTGGCTGATGAAATAGGTGGGGAGTTTGGACATGGTATCCTCGCAGATCATGGGGGCAGTTTGCGCTTTGTGCGCGGTGCGATCAATTGGCGGAAACGGGCGGGGCGTTGTGCGCAGATGAACAGAAGGGAAAGGGCGCGCGCCCTCTTGCCCCTTCCCCCTCTGGCCTGTCATAAACGCTGGCAGAGACCTGACTGCCAGATCAAAATCGTAACCGGGAGTTGACCAAATGAGAATCGCAGCCGCCCTGATGGGGCTTGCCATGACTGTTTCCACTGCGGCTTTTGCGCAAAGCCTGCCCGATCTGGGCGGCAAGGAAGTGGTTGTGGTGACCGAAAACGCCTACCCGCCGTTGCAGTTCACCGACAAGGACGGCAAGGCGATTGGCTGGGAATATGACGCGATGGCGGAATTGGCCAAGCGGTTGAATTTCACCCTCAAGATCGAGAATTCGTCATGGGATGCGATGATCCCGGCGGTGTCGGAGGGCCAGTATGACATTGGCATGACGGGAATCACCATCAAGGACGACCGCAAGGAAAAAGTCGATTTTTCCGAGCCCTATATGCGATCGGAAATGGTGATGCTGGTGAGGGGCGATGAAAGCCGCTTTACTGATGCCAAGAGCTTTGGTGCGGATGAAAAGCTGTTGGTGGCAGCACAGCCGGGAACGACGCCGTTTTACACTGCCGTGTATGAGGTGCTGGACGGCAATGAGGCCAATCCGCGGGTGAAGCTGTTCGAGACCTTTGGCGCGACGGTCGAGGCGCTGAAATCGGGCGATGTCGATCTGGTCTTGACCGATGGCACCGCGGGTGCGGGCTATGTTGCGGCCTCGGATGGCAAGTTGAAGATTGTGGGCGAGAAGTTGGGAGTTGAGGATTTCGGCTTCATCTTCCCCAAGGGCTCGGATCTGGTGGCACCGATCAATGCCGGGATCGAGGCGATGAAGGCCGATGGCACGATTGAGGCGCTGAACAAGAAATGGTTCCTTGATTACAAGATGGGTCAGTGATTCTGGCGGCCCCCGAATCTGATGGCCCCGGAGTGATCCGGGGCCTTTGTCTATGACCCCGAAACAGGATCAGGATTTTCCATACTGGTTGGTGGTGCTTTGCGCCATCGGGCTGGGGCTGTTTTATCAGGTCTGGGCCTCGGATATCTATTCGCAAGTGATGCGGACGCTGGCCAAAGGCTTGTGGATCACGGTGTTTGTGGCCGTAGTGGCCTATGGAATGGCCTGCATCCTGGGGCTTGCGCTGGCGCTGGCGGGGATGTCGCGGTTTGCGGTGCTGCGGCAGGTGGCGCGGTTTTACATCGAGGTGATGCGCGGCATTCCGATCATGGTTTTGCTCTTGTATGTGGCCTTTGCGGCGGCACCTGGGTTTGTGATGGCGCTGAACTGGGTGATCACGCCTTTGGGGTTCGAGCCGATGGGGACGCGGGATTTTCCGCTGCTGTGGCGGGCGGTGATTGCGCTGACGCTGGCCTATTCGGCGTTTCTGGCCGAGGTGTTCCGGGCCGGGTTGCAAGCGGTGGACCAAGGCCAGATCGAGGCGGCGCAGGCGCTGGGGCTGAGTGGCTGGCAGCGCTTTCGGCTGGTGGTCTTTCCGCAGGCGTTTCGGATGATCCTGCCGCCTCTGGGCAATGATTTCGTGGCGATGGTGAAGGATAGTTCCCTGGTTTCGGTGCTCGGGGTGTCGGATGTGACCCAACTGGGCAAGGTGACGGCGGCGGGGAATTTCAGGTATTTCGAGACCTATAATATTGTGGCGCTGATCTATCTGACAATGACGATCGGGCTGTCTTTGGTATTGCGCCGGTTGGAGCGGCGGCTGAAGGCGCGCAACGAAAGGTGATCTGATTGCGCGGCTGCGCCGCAAGTCCTGTCTGCGCTGACGCGCGGGGCCTTGCCAAAGGGCAAGGCGGGGAATTTGGCAAATGGTGGGGCTGGACCTTTGGGCGGGGGCTGCATAGCTTTCGCAGCAAAGGAGATTTGCCATGAATGCTGTAGTGTCGGATTGGGTTGGAGAATTTGGTTTGCCGCCGTTTGCGGCGATCAAGGATGAGGATTTCGGCCCGGCGTTTGAGGTGGCTTTGACCGAGGCGCGAGGCAATATCGCAGCGATTGCCGAAGGGCATGATACGCCGACATTTGCCAATGTGATCGAGGCGATGGAATTGGCGCAAGGCTTGCTTGATCGGGTTTCGGGGTTGTTTTACAATCTGGCCGGGGCGGACAGCACGCCTGCGCGCGAGGCTTTGCAGCGCGATCTGGCGCCGAAGCTGTCGGCGTTTTCTTCGGAAGTGACGAATAACAAAGCGTTGTTTGGCAAGATCGAGGATCTGTGGGAGCGGCGGGCGGGCTTGGGTTTGACGGTTGAGCAGGCGCGGGTGCTGGAGTTGTATCGGCAGATGTTCGTGCGATCTGGCGCGATGCTGGAGGGGGCTCAGGCCGCGCGGTTAACGGCGGTGAAAGCGCGGTTGGCAGTTTTGGGGACGGTGTTCAGCCAGAATGTGCTGGCCGAGGAGCGGTCCTGGTTCATGGAGTTGGCGGAGGGCGATCTGGAGGGGTTGCCCGCGTTTGTGGTGGCTGCGGTGCGGGCGGCGGGGGTGGAAAAGCGCGTGGCTGGCCCGGTGGTGACGCTCTCGCGGTCGCTTATCGTGCCATTTTTGCAGTTTTCGCCACGCCGGGCGTTGCGAAAACGCGCCTATGAGGCCTGGGTGGCGCGCGGGGCAAATGGGGGGGCGACAGATAACCGAGGGATTGCGGCGGAGACTTTGGCACTGCGCGAGGAGCGGGCGAAGCTGCTTGGCTATGCGTCATTTGCCGATTTCAAGCTGGAGCCGGAGATGGCGAAAACTCCGGCGGCGGTGCGGGAGTTGTTGATGCGGGTTTGGGCGCCTGCCAAGGTCAGGGCGCTGGCGGATGCGGCGTTGCTGGAGGCGCGGCTGCATGCGGACGGAATTTTCGGGCCGTTGGAGCCTTGGGATTGGCGCTATTATTCCGAGGCGCGCCGGTTGGCCGAGCATGATCTCGATGAGGCGGCTCTGAAGCCTTATCTGGGGTTGGAGGCGATGCTGGCGGCCTGCTTTGATTGCGCCAACCGGCTGTTCGACTTGGAATTCCGGGCACTGGATGTACCGCTGTATCATCCCGATGCGCGGGCTTGGGAGGTGACGCGGGCAGGGCATCATATCGCTGTATTCATTGGTGATTATTTCGCGCGCGGGTCGAAACGCTCGGGGGCGTGGTGTTCGGCGATACGCTCACAGCGCAAATTGGGCGGCGAGGTGCGGCCCATCGTGGTGAACATCTGCAATTTCGCCAAGGGGGATCCGACGCTGTTGTCTTATGATGATGCGCGCACGTTGTTCCATGAATTTGGTCATGCGCTGCATCAGATGCTGTCGGATGTGACCTATGGGTTCATCTCGGGCACCTCGGTGGCGCGCGATTTTGTCGAACTGCCAAGCCAGCTTTATGAGCATTGGCTGGAGGTGCCGGAAGTGTTGGAGAAACACGCACGGCATGTAGAGACGGGTGCGCCGATCCCTGCCGATATGCTGGCACGGTTGCTGGCGGCGGGCACCTATGATCAGGGCTTTGCCACGGTGGAATTTGTGGCCTCGGCGCTGGTCGATCTGGCGTTTCACGAAGGGGCGGCACCCGCTGATCCGATGCAGAAACAGGCCGAAGTGTTAGAGGCGATCGGGATGCCGCAGGCGATCAGGATGCGCCATGCGACGCCGCATTTTGCGCATGTGTTTTCGGGGGATGGGTATAGCTCGGGCTATTATTCCTACATGTGGTCCGAGGTGATGGACGCCGATGCGTTTGCGGCGTTTGAAGAGGCGGGCGACGCGTTTGATCGTGCCACGGCGGCGCGGCTGGAAGAGTTTATTCTATCGGCTGGCGGGTCAGAGCCGCCGGACCTGCTTTATACCAGGTTTCGGGGGCGGATGCCGGGGGTTGAGCCTTTGCTGAAGGGGCGCGGTTTAGCGTAGCTCCTTGGGAGAGCGGCCAAAGTGGCCGCGAAAGGCGCGCGACAGGGTTGAGGCTGAAGAGAAGCCGCAGCGCAGGGCGACTTCGGCAAACGGGTGCCGGGTGTCGGTGATCATGCGACGGGCGGCTTGCAGGCGCAGCGAAAGAGCATAGGCGGCGGGGGTTGTGCCGAGGCTGGCGCGGAACAGTTGCTCAAGTCGGCGGGGAGAAAGGCCGACAGCGCGAGCGGTTTCAGTGGCGGTTTCTGGAGTGTCGAGTGTCGATTCCATCCGCGCTATCGCGGCAGCGATGCGCGGATCGAGGCGGGTGTCATGGGCGGCGGTGCGCAGTTGCGGCTCGGCAGCGGGGCGAGGTGTGGTGATGAAGCTGGCGGCAACCTGACGGGCGAGGCCCGCGCCGTGGCGGCACTGGATCAGGTGCAGCATCATATCGCCAGCGGGGGCGGCACCACCCGCAGTAAAGCGCGTACGGTCAATGACATAGCGGTCAGGGACCACATCAATATCGGGATGGGCGGCGGCGAGATCTTCGAGGTCTTCCCAATGCACGGTGGCCTTGTGGCCGTTGAGCAGGCCGGCGCGGGCCAGCACCCAAGCGCCGGCGTCGATGCCACCGATAGCGGCAAAGCGGGGGGCGATACGGGCAAGATCGCGGATAAGGGGGGCGGTTGCCACCTCGGATTGGCGAAAGCCTGCGATGACGATCAGGGCATCGGCACCTTCGGACGTGGTGAGCGGGCCCATCGAGGGCAGTTCGATGCCGCAGGTGAGGGGTGCGGCTTGGCCCGCGGGGGTGACCACACGCCAACGATAAGTATCGCGGCCAAGGTGGCGATTGGCCGAGCGCAGCGGGTCGAGAGTGGAGGCAACTTCGAGGATCGAGGCCTGCGGCAGCACCAAGAGTGCGAGGGTGAGCGGTTGCTGCGATGCAGCAAAAATCGTTGCGGGTTTTGCCATGAATATTTCGTAAATCGTCACGCGGCGATTTGCAAGACGGATATGCTTGCCGCAACCACTTTGGAGGATTCCCATGCCCTTGGCTATGAACCGCGATGTCTTCATCACCTGTGCTGTCACCGGATCAGGCGGCACGCAAGACCGCAGCCCGCATGTGCCGCGCTCGCCCGAGCAGATTGCGAAATCGGCGATTGATGCGGCGAAGGCCGGGGCGGCGGTGGTGCATTGCCATGTGCGCGACCCGGAAACCGGCAAGCCTTCGCGCGACGGGCGGCTTTACCGGGAAGTGACCGAGCGTATTCGGGATTCTGGAACCGATGTGGTGCTGAACCTGACGGCGGGGATGGGCGGCGATATTTACTTTGAAGGCTCCGAGGATATGGGCCGGATGGGGCCACGGTCTGACATGGCCGGGGCGACCGAACGCGTGGCGCATGTGGTCGAATGCCGGCCCGAGATTTGCACGCTCGACTGCGGCACGATGAACTTCAACGAGGCCGATTATGTGATGGTCAACACCCCCGGCATGCTGCGCGACATGGCGCGGCGGATGACGGCGGCGGGGGTGCGGATCGAGATCGAGGCGTTTGACACCGGGCATCTCTGGCTGGCGAAAGAGTTGGCGCGCGAAGGTGTGATC
>JAGPBG010000066.1:6256-9215 GCA_018063485.1 Cypionkella sp. | reverse complement strand
ACCTTGGCCAAAGCCAGCGCAACCTCATGCTGGCGCCATGCAAAAACATGGCCCCTTGCGCCCGAAAACAACGCCGGCCGTCCTTCTGGTCCGTCCTCGCACAGGATCACCCGACCCACCTCACAATAAAACCCTCCCCAGACCTAGGGCAAGTCCGCTGCCTCTGCCAGTGCAAGCCACGACAGAAGGCCGCCATTTTCCGCCAAGCGTTCCACCGCCCAAAACCCGCCCCCCGATTTCAAACAATTCCGGGCTCGAGTAATTCCGGCCCATCCAATTCCTGAAAGCCCCTTGCACCCCGGCCCCTCCTCGCTATAACCCGCAAAGTTTTGCTTTTGGGGGCCGCCATGCCAAAAAGAACCGATATCAAATCCATCATGATCATCGGAGCCGGGCCCATCGTGATCGGACAGGCCTGCGAGTTTGACTACTCGGGCGCGCAAGCCTGCAAAGCCCTGCGCGAAGAGGGCTACCGCGTCATCCTGGTAAACTCCAACCCCGCCACCATCATGACCGACCCCGGCCTGGCCGACGCCACCTATATCGAACCTATCACCCCCGAGGTTGTCGCCAAAATCATCGAAAAAGAGCGCCCCGACGCGATATTGCCTACCATGGGCGGTCAAACCGGGTTGAACACCGCGCTGGCTCTGGATGATATGGGCGTGCTGGCCAAATTCAACGTCGAGTTGATCGGGGCCAAACGCGCCGCGATTGAGATGGCCGAGGATCGCAAGCTGTTCCGCGAGGCGATGGACCGCATCGGGCTGGAAAACCCCAAGGCCACCATCATCGCCGCCCCCAAACTGCCCTCGGGCAAATATGACATTTCTGCCGGTGTCCGCGAGGCGATGGAGGCCATCGAATACGTCGGCCTGCCCGCGATCATCCGCCCCGCCTTTACCCTTGGCGGCACCGGCGGCGGCGTCGCCTATAACCGAGACGATTTCGAGACGATCTGCCGCTCGGGTCTTGAAGCCTCGCCCATGGCGCAAATCCTTGTCGATGAATCCTTGCTCGGTTGGAAAGAATTCGAGATGGAGGTGGTCCGCGACACCGCCGACAACTGCATCATCATCTGCGCAATCGAGAACGTCGATCCCATGGGCGTGCATACCGGCGACAGCATCACCGTCGCCCCCGCCCTGACCCTCACCGACAAGGAATACCAGATCATGCGCAACGGCTCGATTGCCGTGCTGCGCGAAATCGGCGTGGAAACCGGCGGCTCCAATGTGCAATGGGCGATCAATCCGGCGGACGGCCGCATGGTGGTGATCGAGATGAACCCGCGCGTGTCGCGGTCCTCGGCGCTGGCGTCCAAAGCCACCGGTTTCCCCATCGCCAAGGTCGCCGCCAAACTCGCCATCGGCTATACGCTCGACGAATTGGACAACGATATCACAAAAGTGACACCGGCGTCGTTCGAACCCTCAATAGATTATGTGGTCACCAAGATCCCAAGGTTCGCTTTTGAAAAGTTCCCCGGCTCGGAACCCAACCTCACCACCGCGATGAAATCGGTGGGCGAGGTGATGGCAATCGGCCGCACCATCCATGAGAGCATGCAAAAGGCCCTCGCAAGCCTGGAAACCGGCCTCTCCGGCTTTGACGAAATCGCGATCCCCGGCGCACCGGACAAAGCCGCCATCACCTCCGCCCTCTCCAAAGCCACCCCCGACCGCCTCCGCGTCATCGCCCAGGCCATGCGCCACGGGCACACCAATGACGAGATCAACCAGATCACCTCTTTCGACCCATGGTTCCTCGCCCGCATCCGCGAAATCATCGACGCCGAGGCCAGCATTCGCAGCAATGGCCTGCCAAAAGACGCCACTGGCCTGCGCCGCGTCAAGATGATGGGCTTCACCGACGCCCGCCTTGCCACCCTGACCGGCCAGGACGAATCCCAAATCCGCCGCGCCCGCAGCCGCTTGGGCGTCACCGCCGTTTTCAAACGCATCGACACCTGCGCCGCCGAATTCGAGGCCCAAACCCCCTATATGTATTCCACCTACGAATCCCCCGCGATGGGCGATGTGGAATGCGAAGCCCGGCCATCGGCGGCGAAAAAGGTCGTCATCCTAGGCGGCGGTCCCAACCGCATCGGCCAGGGCATCGAGTTCGACTATTGCTGCTGTCACGCCTGCTATGCCCTCACCGCGGCGGGCTATGAGACCATCATGGTCAACTGCAACCCCGAAACCGTCAGCACCGATTATGACACCTCGGATCGCCTTTATTTTGAACCCCTCACCCTTGAACATGTTCTGGAAATCCTGCGGGTCGAGCAGGAAAACGGCACCCTGCACGGCGTCATTGTGCAATTTGGCGGCCAAACGCCGCTCAAACTCGCCAATGCTCTGCACGCCGAAGGCATCCCGATCCTTGGCACCACCCCCGACGCGATTGATCTGGCCGAAGACCGCGAACGCTTCCAGCAACTCTTGCACAAGCTGAACCTCAAACAGCCGCACAACGGCACTGCGCGCAGCCGTGATGAGGCTTTTGCAGTGGCCAAAGATGTCGGCTACCCGCTGGTGATCCGCCCCTCATTCGTGCTGGGCGGCCGCGCGATGGAGATCATCCGCGATGATGCCCAGCTAGAGCGCTACATCGCCACCGCCGTGCAGGTTTCGGGCTCCAGCCCCGTTCTGCTCGACAGCTATCTGTCGAATGCCATCGAGGTCGACGTGGATGCGCTGTCAGACGGCCATAACGTCCATGTCTCTGGTATCATGGAACATATCGAAGAGGCGGGCGTCCATTCCGGCGATTCCGCCTGCTGCCTGCCGCCCCATTCCCTGTCGCCCGAGACCATCGAAGAGCTGAAGGTCCAGACCATCGCCATGGCCCGCGCGCTCAATGTCGTCGGCCTGATGAACGTGCAATTTGCGATCAAAGACGGCGAGATCTACGTCCTTGAGGTCAACCCCCGCGCCAGCCGCACCGTGCCTTT
>JAGPBG010000066.1:0-6156 GCA_018063485.1 Cypionkella sp. | reverse complement strand
CAGGGGTGAGCAGAATTACAAATCAGTCCATTTTTTTCAAAAGGGAATTTCGAATGAAGTTCATGCTAACTTGCCGAGGCCTTTGATAGAAGTAGAGCGTGTAGAATGCACAATCAGGCTTGGCGCATTTTTTCATGTATCAGCAATTACGCTCGATCACTGCTAAACTTCTATTTTTGACGCTAAAGGTGAAGAGCTGCTGATACAGACGCATCTACAAAGGACTGGCAAATTGGAGGTATTCGGAAAATCTGGGCAGAAACCTCTAAAAGCAACCAAGGTTACCCACCTGGATCACCTTGAAATGACCGATGTTGCGAGCGTCCATATTTCCGACACGCCACTCAAGATCGTTTCGGCGGTCGGTGTGACTTTTTCGTGGAAGATTCACCCACCCCTTTTACAACCGCTCGCCGCCCTAAATGTCATCCCCCTTGACAAATCCCCGCCGATCCTCCATCTCCCCCCAATCGGAGCGTCCGTGCCGCGTGAGCATGTGTAAGACCCCGAGACTGGTTCCCACCGCACGCAGGGGTTCCGCGGCTGTCACGGTATCGGGCATGTGCTTGGTGCGAGGGGCCGTCGCTCCCTTACGCAGGCCTTTGGCCTGAATGGCGGCTGATGGCTGCCGGAAAGACTATCATGACCACATTCGCAGACCTCGGGCTTTCAGCCAATATCCTGAAAGCATTGGAAAAAACCGAGCTTAAAATGCCCTCGCCGATTCAGGTGCAGGCCATTCCGCATATCATGGCAGGGCGCGACCTGATGGGTCTGGCACAGACCGGCACCGGCAAGACCGCCGCCTTTGGCCTGCCGCTCTTGCACCGCATCCTTGATCTGGGCCACCCGCCCGCACCCAAAACCGTGCGCGCCCTCATCCTCGCGCCAACACGCGAACTTGTCAGCCAAATAGCTGCAAACCTTGAGGTTTTCACCAAAGGCACCGCCGTAAAAGTCGCCATGGTGGTGGGTGGAGCCAGCCTTTTCAAGCAGGCTGAAAAGCTCAAACGCGGCGCCGATATCCTTGTTGCCACCCCCGGCCGCTTGATCGATCTGATCGAGCGCGGCGATGTCACCCTCAACGCCACCGGCTATCTGGTTCTGGACGAGGCCGATCACATGCTCGACATGGGTTTCATCCATTCCTTGCGCAAGATCGCCAAGCATATCCCATTGAAACGGCAGACTCTTTTGTTCTCGGCCACCATGCCCAAGGATATCGAGGAACTGGCCGAAACCTATCTGCAAAACCCGGTCAAGGTGCAGGTCGCCCCTCCGGGCAAGCCGGTGGAAAAGATTGTCCAGGGCGTTCACTTCCTGCCCAACGGTGACAAGGCGATGGTGCTGAAGGAATATCTTTCCAAGCATCCGGGCGAGCAGGCGCTGGTGTTTGGCCGCACGAAGCATGGCTCTGAAAAACTTATGAAATTGCTGGTGGCATGGGGTTTCAAGGCGGGCTCTATCCATGGCAACAAAAGCCAAAGCCAGCGTGACCGCACCCTGACCGATTTCCGCAACGCCCAGTTGGATGTGCTGGTAGCAACCGACGTGGCGGCCCGCGGCATCGACATCCCCGGTGTGCGCTTTGTCTATAACTTCGACATGCCGAACGTACCGGAAAACTACGTGCATCGCATTGGCCGCACGGCGCGGGCTGGCAAAGAGGGAACCGCGATTGCGTTTTGTGCCCCTGCGGAAATGGGCGAATTCCAGGCGGTTGAAAAACTGCTCAAAAAGGCGATCCCAGTTCTGGCCGGTGCACCTTGGTCAGCAGACGCCGTGGCCGCGGCCCCCAAACCGGGGCAAAACCGGGGTCAGCGTCCGAATGGCCGCGGCGGCCAAAAGCCCGGCTCGCAGCCCAAGACGCAGCGTCAGCCCGGCAAACCCGGCGCGAAACCGATGGGTGCCAAACCGATGGGCGGCAGCTTTGCCCCCAAGCGCAGCGACAAGCCACAAAGGCGTCCAGCGTAAGGAAATCGGCTGGCGGGCCTTGGCCCGTCAGCTCACCTCATCTTCAAGGTTCAGCTTCATATCCAGCAGAACTTGTTGAATCGCAAGGGTTTCGCGCAACAGCCGCTTGGCTTCATTGACCGAGATCACGCCATCCCCGATTGCCATGTTATATTCCGACATCAGCATGGCAAAGCGCTGCGCCAGTGCCACCACATCCTGATTGACACCGGTTTTCGGAGCGTTACGCTTTTCGGCGTCATAACTGAGTGTGATCCCGCGCAAATCAGCCAGGGCCGAAGTCACATGCGGAAAGCGTGATGCTGCTTCAAGTTGCGCCACCACATCTACCGGCATGAAGCGGTCAGCATGCTCATCTGAATCGGAATAATAGCGCCCAAGCGTCGCCTTGGATTTCCCGGTCAACTCACAGGCTGCTTCGATTCCAACGTCTTTGACCAAGGCTTCGCTGTGTTTCTTGAGATAAGATCCAATGCTCATCGCCGGCCTTCCAAATCAGTCCCGAAAACCGGGGAAATCACATACCCTTTTCCCATTAATCTGGTTGCAAGACTTTGTCATTCATAAAGGCGTTCCGGATGTTTCGGAGCAGTAATGAGTGCCAGCGTCCCCAGCGCTGGTTCGGGTGGGGGCCCGCCGTGCTTTTCGCCGCAAGCGGTTGAACCTGAGTGTTCAATTGGTGCGGCGGGCCCGTCAATTTTCAAGGTGTCGCAAGGGTAAGCTCTTGCATGTAAACAGTTTCGGCAGGCCCATGGCTCGCCCCCACCCCGTGTATTTCCAACGCTCTCGGTGGGTCATGGCGATGGTTTCTGGCCTTGCCATAGCCGGGGCCTCTGCGGTAATCCGTCCTTATGGCAAAGCTCTATTTCAACTATTCCACCATGAACGCTGGCAAATCGACCCTGCTTTTGCAGGCGTCGCACAATTATCGCGAAGGGGGGATGCAGACCTATCTGATCACCGCGCAACTCGATCTTCGTGCCGGCCAAGGCCGGATCGCCAGCCGAATCGGCATCGGTGAGGCCGCCGATACCTTTGCCCCCGATGAAGACCTGTTCGAGAAGCTGAAAACGCGTTTCGCCATTGGTAAGGTGGCTTGCGTATTCATCGACGAAAGCCAGTTTCTGACCAAGGCGCAGGTCTGGCAACTTGCCCGTGCGGTGGATGATCTGGGGGTGCCCGTGATGTGCTACGGCCTTCGTGTTGATTTCCAAGGAAATCTTTTCCCCGGCTCGGCGGCATTGCTGGCTTGGGCCGATGAAATGCGTGAGGTACGCACCATTTGCCATTGCGGAAAAAAAGCCTCGATGGTGATCCGACGCGCCCCCGATGGCCAGGCCTTGCATGACGGCGAACAGGTGCAGATCGGTGGCAATGAGACCTATGTTTCACTGTGTCGACGGCATTGGCGCGAGGCGATGGGCAGCTAGGCGCTGACGCGCGCGCCCGCTGCAATCATCAACCCTGCCGCTATGATCATCGCCATGCCAACAAGGGCCGCTGTCGTCAAGACCTGCCCCCAGATCAGCCAGCCCCAAAAGGCCGCCGCAGGCAGGATCATATATTCAAACACCGAAACCCGCGTCGCATCGGCCAACTGATACGCCCGCACCATCATCCCCACCGCCAGCAAAGACCCCGCCGCCTGCACGAAAGTCCAGAAATAGAACCGGCCCGAGGGCCAGACCGGCCCACGCTGCAAGAACCCCTCGACCCCGGCCGGAACCTCCATCGGAAACCACCACAACATCAACATCCCGATCAACCCGATCAGCCCCAGCGCCAGAAAAAAGCCCCCCACCAGCGTTTCGGCACTTTCGCCCTCACACCATTTGCGCGTCGCCACATTGCTCATCGCGTAAAGTGCCCCGGTCAGAACCGGCAGCAAAGCGGGCAAAGACGCCCCCCGCATCGCCTCAGGGCCAAGCAGCATCACCACACCAGCAAAGCCCAACAATACCGCCGCAATCCGCAAGGGGCCGATCCGCTCGCCGTAGATCAAGGCCGAGATCAGCAGCACGAACATTGGCGCAGTGAACTGCCCCGCCGCCACAATGGCCACCGGCAAGAAAGCCAAGGCCCCGAAATATATCAACATTGCCGTGGCGTGCAGGGCCGACCGTGCCGCAACGGCCCGCCGGTTGATCGGGCGCAACCGCAGCGTCAATGGCACTGCGGCGACCGCCAGCACCCCCACAGCCATCACCATACGGATGGCATGAAACTGCCATAGCCCCGCCTCTTCAGCGATATAGCGCACATAGTTGTCGATAAAACCGATGATCATCGCATAGCCAAGGATCAATCCCGCCGCGAGCAGAGTTCTGTCAGAGGCCGAGTGCACGGAGTATTCCCTTTTTCCAATTGCGCCCAGAAAACCCCGCCCGTTTCTGCCTATCGCGCCTGATTGCGACATCAGGGCAAGCGAAAGGCCTTATGCCTCTGAAAACCCAAGGCAACCACGCGAATCCTGGCCGTCGCAGCGACAAGTGATTGTGGCACACCAACGCCTGCGTTAGGGTTGGACATCAGACCGAAAGGCCCATGACCCCGTGTCCACAACCGCGCTTCGCAAATATCAAAGGTTGGAATGTTCCGGCCTTTGGCGCCCCTCACCCGAAGCGCAACGGCGCGAAGTGATCGTCGGCCTGCGCGAAGCTACTCTGGTCCTCTCCGATCCCAAAACCGAGATGGCACTGTCGCAATGGTCCTTGCCTGCTATCGAGCGCAGAAATCCGGGACAAATGCCGGCACTTTTTCAGCCCGGCGCTGAAGATGCCGAACAGGTGGAGATTGATGATCCCGAGATGATTTCCTCGTTGGAGATGGTGCATGTGGTGCTGGAGCGCCGCAAACCGCATCCGGGGCGGTTGCGCGGCCTGATCGTTGGCGTCCTGGCGGTATCCATCACGACTCTGGCGGTGTTCTGGCTTCCCGGCAGGCTGATCAGCTATACCGCTTCGGTTTTGCCCCTGCCCACACGTCAAGCCCTCGGAGCACTGGCCCTGAGTGATCTGGAGCGGCTCACAGGAACCCCCTGCTCGCATGGGGCGGGCCCGGCTTCGGCGGCAAAACTGGCGGCACGGGTGGTTCCCGCTGCGCCCCCTCAGGTTCTGGTCGTGCGCGATGGCTTGAAAGCAGCAACGCATCTGCCGGGGAGCATGGTTCTGTTGCCCGCATCTTTGTTGAATGAAACCGATGGCCCGGATGTGGCTGCGGGACAAATTCTCGCCGAAGCCGTCCGGGCAGAGACACAAGATCCGGTCACGGATCTTTTGCGCCACGCCGGGCTTATCGCAACCATCCGGCTCTTGGCCACCGGCATTTTGCCTCGTGATGCCATCGTCGGTTACGGCGAATCCTTGCTGGCCCGTGCACCGCAACCCATAGATAACAACGTGTTGCTGGGCAGTTTCAAGGCTGCCGACCTCAGCAGTTCTCCCTATGCCCTGTCGCTTGATCCGACCGGGGCCTCGACTTTGCCGTTGATCGAGGGCGACCCATTCCTCGGCGGATCACCTCGGCTCGCGCTGACAGATGGGGACTGGCTGGTTTTGCAGGCGATCTGCTCGGACTGACCCTGTGCAGCCGGCGACACTCTGCGAAAATGAAAATCCCCCGATCTTTCGATCGGGGGGAGTTTTATCTGCTCGGGTTTCAGTCTTATTTGATGAAAGCGTCGCCGAATCCCGCGCCACGCGCGGCATTCAACGCGCGTTGTGCCTCGGCGGCAGAGGCAAAGGGTCCGGCATAAACAACCACCACCTGCTTGCCTCCCATAACGGTTTTGGCGCGTGCCACAGGCAGGCCAAGGCTCGACAGCCGAGAGACTGCCCCCTGTGCATTCGACGGAACGCCAAAGGTGCCCACTTGCACAAAGGCCCTGCCCGCCGCGACAGTTCGGCCCGGCTCGACTGGCGCAGTCGCCTGCGATTTGGTCGAAACGGTCACGCTGGGTCGTTTCACGGTGTTGCGGTCTGCCACCACCAGTTTTGCCGGAACCTTGCGGGTCCAGACTGCATCCTGAGCGGCCTGGCCTTCAACGGTGCCCTTCCCCCGAAGCGGGTTCAGGCGGTCATCATTCCAGGCCAGTTTGTAGCCTTGCGGCGGCGTTGGCACTGCATCAGCGGCCACCGCTGTTTGATAGGTTTGCGCTGCGCGGCCAACGCCGATGATGTTGGC
>JAGPBG010000065.1 GCA_018063485.1 Cypionkella sp. | reverse complement strand
CAAAGGCCCCGCCCACCGCAGGTGCTGGGGATGCTGATGCTTTTGACTCGCGTTGCCTGCATGTTTTGATCGAAGGGGCCGGTGCAGATCTGCTGTGTTGCTATCGCCTCTTGCCGCTTGCTGGCGGCGCTACGATCCTGAGCAGCTATTCCGCGCAATTCTATGACCTGACCCGTTTGACGGACTTCGCCGGTCCGATGCTGGAGCTGGGTCGGTTTTGTCTGAACCCCGCAGTGCATGACCCCGACGTTTTGCGCATTGCCTGGGCCGCCATGACGCGAATCGTCGATGACAAGGGGATAAGGCTGTTGTTTGGCTGCTCGTCCTTTGCCGGCGCAGACCCTGCGCCCCATGCCGAGGCACTGGCATATCTTGCCCGGCATCATTTGGCCCCGGATGAATGGTCGCCGGGCGTGAAAAACAGCAACGCCGTTGCGATGACGGCCAAAGATGTGCCGCGCCGCGCCTTGCTGGGAGTGCCGCCGTTGTTGCGCACCTATCTGCGGATGGGGGGCTGGGTCAGCAACCATGCGGTGCCCGATCTGGAACTGGATACGCTGCATGTGTTTACCGGGGTTGAGATTGACCACATCCCGGCGGCGCGCGCCCGGGCCTTGCGCGCCATGGCATCTGCTTGACGAACCTTCGCGCCCGGCATAGCAGGCGGCATGGCACGCGCACCCCTTCTCCAGTTGTCCGGTATCTCGCTGACTTTCGGCGGCAATCCGGTTTTTGACGAGCTTGATCTTGTCATTCAACCCAATGACCGGGTGGCCCTTGTGGGGCGCAACGGATCGGGGAAATCCACCCTTATGAAGGTGATGGCGGGGCTGGCCGATCCCGATAAGGGCGCGCGCGTGGTGCCGCCGGGTGTGACCGTGGGCTATATGGAGCAAGACCCCGATCTTGCCGGGTTCGAAACGCTGGGCGATTTCGCGGCCTCGCGCCTGCCCGAGGATGAAACCTATCGCGTGGCGATGGTGGCCGAAGGGTTGAAGTTCAATCCTGATACCCCGGTGGCCACGGCATCGGGGGGCGAGCGGCGGCGGGCTGCTCTGGCTAAACTGCTGGCCGAGGCGCCCGAGTTGATGCTGCTGGACGAGCCGACCAACCATCTGGATATTCAGGCCATTCAATGGCTTGAGGAAGAATTGAAAACCACCCGCACCGCCTATGTGCTGATCAGCCATGACCGCGCGTTTTTGCGCGCACTGACCAAGGCCACGCTGTGGATTGATCGCGGCCAGATCAGGCGGCGGGAATTGGGGTTCGAGGGTTTCGAGGACTGGCGCGAAACCGTCTGGGCCGAGGAAGACGATGCGCGCCACAAGCTGGATCGCAAGATCAAGGCCGAGGCGAAATGGGCGGTTGAGGGCATCTCGGCCCGGCGCAAGCGCAATCAGGGCCGGGTGCGCGCACTTGCCGAGTTGCGCTCTGAACGCAGCAGCCAGATCCGGCGGCAGGGGACTGCCGCTCTGGAGCTGGAAAGCGGGACGCAATCGGGCAAGCGGGTGATCGAGGTCAAGGGCATCTCGAAAAGTTTTGGCGACAAGAAAATCGTCGAGAATTTCGATCTGCGGGTGTTGCGCGGGGATCGGGTGGCCTTTGTTGGCCCCAATGGCATTGGCAAGACCACACTTTTGAAGATGTTGATCGGGGAAATCACCCCTGACGCAGGTGAGGTCAGGCTGGGCACCAATCTGGAGATCGCGGTGTTTGATCAGGCCCGCGCGCGGCTGGACCCCGAGGCCACGCTTTGGGACAGCCTGACCAATGATCCCCTGATGGCGGTTTCGGGGGCCTCGGATCAGGTGATGGTGCGCGGTAACCCCAAGCATGTGGTGGCCTACCTGAAAGACTTCCTGTTCGACGAGCGGCAGGCACGGGCACCGGTCAAATCGCTGTCGGGCGGCGAAAAGGCGCGGCTGTTGCTGGCCAAGTTGATGGCGCAGCCCTCGAACCTGTTGATCATGGACGAGCCGACCAACGATCTGGACGTGGAAACGCTGGACCTGTTGCAAGATATTCTGGGCGATTACGACGGCACCGTGCTGCTGGTCAGCCACGACCGCGATTTCATCGACCGCATCGCCACCACGACGATTGCGATGGAGGGCAAAGGCCGCGCCAGTGCCTTTCCGGGGGGCTGGTCGGATTATGTCACCCAGCGCCAGTTGACAGCAGATTCGGTGACCTTTGACAATGTGAAGGGTGGCAAGGCCGAACCCGCCAAGGCTGCCCGAATGTCCGATGGTCTCAGCTTTACCGAACGCAAGCGGCTTGAGGACTTGCCTGCCATCATCGCCAAACTGGAAGCCGAGATCAGCAAGCTGACCGATTTCATCTCTGATCCTGCGATGTTCACCAAGGAACCGGTGAAATTTCGCAAGGCGTCCGAGGCAATGGCCGAACGCCAGGCTGTGCTTTCAGCCGCCGAAGCCGAGTGGCTGGATTTGGCCGACCGCGAATAACCGGGCCTTTTCGGTGCTTTCTTGCCGGTTGGGGCCGGGACATCAGCGCTCTTTGGCCGTCGGCGAAAACCGCCCATCACCAGTGAGTTACCCCATCTTGTAAGAGCCATTGGTCCGTCCGAGATGTTGCAGGCAGACTTGGGCGCAGTTCAGCGCCCGCACGGCTGAACACCTAGGAGAGACAGATGAAAACCAAATTCGCAGCAACGGCCATCGTTGCCCTGATGCTGGGGCTTCCCGCAAATGCCGGGGGCCTTGTGCAACCAGCCCCCGAACCGCAAGTGGTGCCCGAAGCGGTACCGCTCTACACCCCAACCGCCGATTGGAGCGGCGGCTATATCGGTGCGCAACTTGGCTATGGCGATGTGACAAGCACTGGCGGTGTTCTTGATGGCAACGGCTCCATTGGCGGCATTCACGCCGGTTATCGCATGGATTATGGCAAGTTCGTTGGCGGTGCGGAAATCTCCTATGATGTGGCGAATATTGATATCGGCACCTTTGGCGACACATTGGACAATGTGGCGCGTCTGAAGTTGATCGCCGGCGCAGATCTGGGCAAGACCCTGGTCTATGCAAGCGTTGGTGCGGCGCGGGCCAATGCCACGATTGGTGGTGTCGATATGTCGGACAACGGCTTTGAATTCGGTGTCGGCGCCGATTATGCGCTGAGTGATCGCTGGACAGTCGGTGGCGAGGTGATGGCGCATCGTTTCAACGACTTCGCCGGTTCGGGCGTTGATCTGGATGCCACCACGATTCAGGCCAAGGTTGCCTATCGGTTCTGACCTGTAAACCGAAATGGGGGATGCGGGCGCGCATCCCCTTCTTTCGGCACAGAAATTTCGCCACGCCAAACAACAGGCTTGGAATTGCAAGGCTCTGGCGTTATCATGCCGACATGAGAACACCGCATATCACCGCGATTTGCTGCATTACCCGCTGACTTTGTCGCGCGGGCCGTCTCTTATTCCCTAACCCGGATCAAGCTGATAGACCCGCGCGGGCAAGCGCTTTGGGTTGATTTGGTTATGGGATTCTGGAATCGGAAATGACGATCAAACTGCACAACACCAAGACCCGTATGAAAGAGGCTTTTACGCCGATTGATCCCGAAAATGTGCGGATGTATGTCTGCGGACCGACGGTTTACGACCGCGCGCATCTGGGCAATGGCCGCCCGGTGGTGGTGTTTGACGTGCTCTTTCGCCTGCTGCGCCATGTTTATGGTACCGATCACGTCACCTATGTGCGCAATTTCACCGACGTGGATGACAAGATCAACGCCGAGGCCTTGCGCCGTCAGGCCGCTGGCGCGCCCGGCACACTGGAAGAGTTGATCCATCAGCGGACCGAGGAAACCATCGCCTGGTATCACGCCGATATGGACGCTTTGGGGGCGCTACGCCCCACGCATGAGCCGCGCGCAACCGAATACATCGGGCCGATGGTGGCGATGATTTCGGACCTGATCGCCAAGGGCCATGCTTACGCGCGTGAGGGCCATGTGCTGTTCCGGGTACGGTCCTATTCTGAATATGGCGCGCTGTCGGGCCGCTCCGTTGATGACATGATCGCAGGTGCGCGGGTGGAAGTGGCCCCGTTCAAGGAAGACCCGATGGATTTCGTGCTGTGGAAGCCGTCTTCACAGGACGAGCCGGGGTGGGAGTCGCCTTGGGGCCGGGGCCGTCCGGGCTGGCATATCGAATGCTCGGCGATGAGCTACGAATTGCTGGGGCCATCGTTTGACATTCACGGCGGCGGGCTTGATCTGCAATTCCCCCATCATGAGAACGAAATCGCCCAAAGCCGCTGCGCCCATCCGCAGGCGGGGTTCGCCAATGTCTGGCTGCACAACGAGATGTTGCAGGTCGAGGGCAAGAAGATGTCCAAGTCTTTGGGCAACTTTTTTACCGTGCGCGATTTGCTGGATCAGGGCGTGCCGGGGGACGTGATCCGGTTTGTGTATCTGAGCACGCATTATTCCAAGCCGATGGATTGGACAGATACCAAAAGGCGTGAAGTGGAAGCAAGATTGGACAGGCTGCTACCTGCCGTTACTGCTGCGATCAAGATCGGTCGCGCACCTTCGGGAGTGTTTAGTGACCTTCCAAAAGGCATGCAGTTATCCCTTGCGGATGATCTCAACACCAGTGCTGCGATTGTTTCACTTGAAAATGCGGCTGAGCTATTGATCAGGCTTCAGACCGGCGATGTGGTGCCCCAAAATGCCAGCCTGCAGGATGCACTCAATGTTGCGGCGACCCAATTTCTTTCGGGTCTGGACGTCTTGGGGCTTTATGACTTGATGTTGAAACGTCGATCCGAACGAGAAGGAGCAAGGCATTTACTTGATCCGGTCCATTTGAACTTTGTTCTCACGTTTGAAAGTGCACGCCAAACCAAGGATTTTTCACCGCTTGATCGGTTGAAGGTCGCACTTATCGAAGCGGGGGTTGAAGTTCGAATGTCAAAGTCGGGTGTCGAATTGCTACCGGGGCCAAATTTCGACCCTGCCAAACTGGACGCCCTCAAATGACCCCCGACCGCCTCTATCTCTTCGACACTACCCTGCGCGATGGCCAGCAGACCCAGGGCGTGCAGTTCTCAACCGCTGAAAAGCTGCAAATAGCCGCGTCGCTGGAGGCTTTGGGCGTCGACTACATCGAAGGCGGTTGGCCGGGGGCGAATCCGACCGATTCGGAGTTTTTCGCCCAGGTGCCAAAGCTGCGCGCCAGCATGACGGCTTTTGGCATGACCAAACGGGTCGGGCGCTCGGCGGAAAATGATGATGTGCTGGCGGCGGTGCTGGATGCGGGCACGCCTGCGGTTTGTCTGGTCGGCAAATGCCATGAGTTCCATGTGACCACCGCACTTGGCGTCAGCCTTGAGGAAAACCGCGAGGCGATTGCCGCCTCTTTCAAGCATGTGGTGGCCAAGGGCCGCGAGGCGCTGTTTGATGCCGAGCACTTCTTTGACGGCTATCGCGCCAATCCGGCCTATGCGCTGGCCTGCCTGCGCGCCGCTTTTGAGGCCGGAGCGCGCTGGATTGTGCTCTGCGATACCAATGGCGGCACCTTGCCCAGCGAAGTCGCCCGCGTGGTGCGCGAAGTGATCGCAAGCGGCATTCCAGGTGCGCGTTTGGGCATCCATTGCCATGACGATACCGGCAATGCGGTGGCCAACTCGCTGGCTGCGGTTGAGGCGGGCGCGCGGCAGATCCAAGGCACGCTGAACGGGCTGGGCGAGCGCTGTGGCAATGCCAATCTGGTGACTTTGATCCCGACCTTGCTGTTGAAGGAACCCTTTGCCAGCAGCCTGAAAACCGGGGTGAGCCGTGAGGCCATGGCCGGATTGGTGCGGCTGTCACGCGGGCTTGATGATATTCTGAACCGGGTGCCGCTGCGCTCGGCGCCTTATGTCGGGGCGAGTGCCTTTGCCCATAAGGCGGGGCTGCATGCTTCGGCCATTCTGAAAGACCCGACCACTTATGAGCATGTCGCCCCTGAACTGATCGGCAATGAGCGGGTGATCCCGATGTCAAATCAGGCCGGACAATCGAACCTGAGGGCACGCCTTGCGGCGGCGGGGATTGCGGTCAAGGCGGGCGATCCGCGCTTGGGAAGGATACTGGAGATCGTGAAAGAGCGCGAGGATCAGGGCTATGCCTATGACGGCGCGCAGGCGAGTTTCGAGTTGGTGGCGCGGCGCGAGTTGGGGCTGATGCCCACGTTCTTCGAGATCAAGCGCTACCGGGTGACGGTGGAGCGCAGAAAGAACAAGTATGACCGGATGGTGAGCCTGTCCGAGGCGGTGGTGGTGGTGAAGATCGGCGACAAGAAGATGTTGTCGGTGTCGGAAAGCATGGATGAAAATGGCACTGATCGCGGGCCGGTCAATGCTTTGTCAAAGGCCCTGGCCAAGGATCTGGGGCCCTATCAGGGCATGATTGATGATGTGCGGCTGGTCGATTTCAAAGTGCGGATCACCCAAGGCGGCACCGAAGCGGTGACGCGGGTGATCATTGACTCGGAAGATGCCCAAGGGCGGCGCTGGTCTACTGTCGGCGTGTCCGCCAATATCGTCGACGCCAGTTTCGAGGCGCTTTTGGATGCGATCAACTGGAAGCTGGTGCGCGATATCGGGGTGCCTGCATGAGCGTTGAGGCCTGTGCGGCGCTGGTCGAACGCGGCGATCCCGACCGCTTTCGTGCGGTGATGGCGGCCCCGGTGGCGGTGCGGGGGCGCTTGTTCGTGCTTTACGCCTATAATCTGGAACTGGCCCGCGCGCCTTGGGTGACGAAAGAGCCGATGATTGCCGAGATGCGGCTGCAATGGTGGCGCGATCTGGTGGCGGAAACGGCCCTGCGTGCGCATGAGGTGGCGGGGCCGTTGCAGGGGTTGATCCGTGAGGCCGGGTTGCCGGTGCTGGTGCTGGAGGCGATGGGCGCGGCGCGCCTTTGGGATATCCATGCCGATCCGTTCGAGGATCAGGCGGCGATGGATGCCTATCTTGAAGATACAGCCGCTGGGTTGATGTGGCTGGCGGCGCGGGCTTTGGGGGCCTCTGATGCGGCCGAGCCGGTGGCGCGGGGCCAGGGGTGGGCGGCGGGGCTGGCCAACTACCTGCGGGCGGTTCCTGAATTGGAGGCGCGGGGCAAGCGCCCCTTGGTCGATGGGCGGCGCGAGGCGGTGCGCGATTTGGCGGCCCGGGGGCTGGAGCGGCTGGCAAAGGCGCGGCAGGGGCGGCGGGTGTTGGGGCAGGCGGCTCCGGCGCTGCTGGCGGGATGGCAGGCTGAGGGGTTGCTGCGCCAGGTTGTGGCCGAGCCGGGGCGGGTGGCGGACGGAAATATGGGACTTTCGGAATTTTCCATCCGGGGGCGGCTTTTGTGGCAGGCCACAACGGGGCGTTGGTAGCAACGCGGCGCACCTTAAATCATTTGGAATCAGATGCTTGCAAAAGCGTATTGCCATGGCATCAACCTTTGAACGCCGGCACGCCGCCCTTAGCTGCGCGTCTCTTTCGGACGCAGCGCCAGCCAGATCAGAGCGCCGCCTGCCAGCACCAGAAATGGCAGCATCGCCATGTTCACGGCCTGCCAGCCCGATTGCACCGACCCACCCGAGCAGTTCATCAAACCTCCCGAGGAAAAGCTGGCCAGGGTGACGCCGCCAAAGACCACGAGGTCATTCAGGCCCTGCATCCGGCCGCGCTCCGAAGGGGCAATTGCACCGGTAAGCATGGTGGTGGCCCCGATGAAGCCAAAGTTCCAGCCCACCCCCAAAAGCATCAGCGCGATAAAGAAATTCGACAACTCGACCCCGGCAATTGCCACGGCACCCGCACCGGCAAGGATCACAAGACCGGTTGCCATGACCTTTTCCACCCCGAACCGCGCGATGATGGCCCCGGTGAAAAAGCTCGGCGCATACATCGCCAGCACATGGGCGGTGACCACATTGGCCGCGTCAGCCGTTTGAAAGCCGCAGCCGACAACGGCCAGGGGCGATGAGGTCATCACCAGATTCATCAGCGCATAAGACACCGTGGCCACGATCACCGCCACGCCAATGCGTGGGGTGCGGATCAGGTCCATCCGACTGCGGCCCAGATGGGAACCGGGGGCCGCAACTGGCGGTGTTGGAATTTTCAGCAGACCAAACAGGAAAACGCCGACAAAATTCAGCGCAATCACCGACAGGTAGGTGCCAAGGAAGGGAATCACGAATTGATTGGCGGTCAGCTTCACCAGTTCTGGCCCGACAACTGCCGAGAGCAGCCCCCCCGCCATCACATAGCTGATGGCTTTGGGGCGAAACGCCTCAGAGGCGGTATCGGCGGCGGCAAAGCGGTAAAAGCCTTGCGCAGACATATAGATACCCGACAGAAGTGCGCCAACCAGAAACAAACCAAACGAGCCATAGTAAAGCCCGAGTGAGCCGAATATCGCGCCCAGACTGCCGCCGATGGTGCCGACAATAAAACCGGCGCGGCGGCCATGGCGGCCCATGAAGCTGGAGAGCGGTGTGGCTGTCAGCATCGAGCCGATCACCATCAGCGAAATCGGCAGTGTTGCCCAGCAGGCATTGGGCGCAAGGCTTTGCCCGACCAACCCGGCAATGGTAAAGATCATCGGCAATTGCGCGCCAAGGATGGCTTGCGAGGCAACGAGGACATAGACGTTGCGGCGGGCGAGGCTGTCTTGCATTTGTGTCATGCGCAAGCGGTAAGCGGGTGGCTGGATTCCCGCAAGGGTTTCGGTGATGGTTATTTGTTTCGGGCACAAGTTCGGGCGGGTTTGGGAGACAAGGGATGGTCGGACGCATTATCGAAACGGATGCCTGTGTGGCCGAAGGGGCGGAATGGTTGGCGCGCAATCACCCCGAGTTTCGGCGCGCCCTGGAATTGACCGGGCCACTGCCTTTGCGCCGTCAGGCCGATGGGTTCACAGCACTTCTGGATGCGATTGTCGGGCAGCAGGTATCGGTGGCGTCGGCCAACGCGATCTGGGCGCGGATGCAGGCGGCGGGGGTGACTGAACAGGCGGCGATGGCGCTGGCCAGTGATGAGGCGCTGCGTGCGGTGGGGCTGTCACGCCAAAAGGCACGCTATGGGCGGGCTTTGGCCGTTGCGGGGATTGATTTTGCAGCGCTGCGCGAGGTTCCCGATGCCGAGGTGGTGAAAACGCTGGTGGCGGTGCCGGGGATCGGGTCTTGGACTGCCGAAATTTACGCAATGTTTGCCTTGGGGCGGGCAGATGTGTTCGCGCCGGGCGATCTGGCCTTGCAAGAGGC
>JAGPBG010000064.1 GCA_018063485.1 Cypionkella sp. | reverse complement strand
TCGGACTCAACTCTTCGAAATCAAAATTGTCCAACCGCGCGGCGCGTTTTCCCGCCCTTTCGGCAGCGGTGGAAATGCCATCAAGGTCTGCGCGTGCCTGATTGAAATGGGTGGAGAGCTTGTCCACCCTCTCCACCACCAGTTCCACATCGCGGTGCAATTGCCGCAAGGTTGCCCGAATAGCCCCGGCCTGTTCGCGCATCCGCGCGTCTTTCAGCACCGCGCGCATGGTGTTCAGCGTGGCCATGCAGGTCGTGGGCGACACGATCCACACCCGCGCCGTAAAACCATCGCGGACCACTTCGGGGAAATTCGCGTGCAACTCGGCATAAACTGCCTCTGAGGGCAGGAACATCAGCGCACCATCGGCGGTTTCTCCATCAAGGATGTATTTTTCAGAAATCGCCTTGATATGCACCCGCACCGCCGCGCGAAGTTGCGCCTGTGCCTCGACCACCGCGCGCGGATTATCCGCCCGACGCAGGGCTTCATAGGCCTCCAACGGAAACTTCGCGTCGATCACAATCGGCCCCGGCGGGTTTGGCAGGTGAATCAGGCAATCGGCGCGCTTGCCGTTACTCAGCGTTGCCTGCATCGTGTAGGCATCGGCGGGGAGCGCCTTTTGCACAATGTCGTTCAACTGAATTTCACCAAAGGCCCCGCGCGCCTGTTTATTTGCCAGAATATCTTGCAAATTCAGAACGTTGCCTGACAGCTTTTCGATATTCGCCTGTGCCTTGTCGATGGTCATCAAGCGCTGTTGCAATTCGCCAAGGCTATGGGCCGTACGCGTTGCAGTGCCGTTCAGGCTCTCGCCCATCGCACGCTGAACCTCGGCCAATCGCTTTTCCATCAATTGCAGCATAGCCGTCTGACTGTGGGCCTGGTTTTCCGAAACATGGTGCAACCCACCTGCAAGGCGCTCTTGCCCCTCACCCAATGCTTGAACCCGTTGCCCCAACCAGCCCATTTCCCGCATCAAGGGCTGTGCCATGGTGGCCGACCGTCCGGCTGCGCGCAGGATCAGCAACAGCAGGAACACCAACAGGATGGCCACTCCGGCCAGCAACAGCACCTCAGGTGCATTCCACGCATAGCTGTTTCCAAACAAGGGGATCATCGGCGGCCAAACAGTCTTTCGATATCGTGCAGTTTCAATTCGACATAGGTTGGGCGCCCATGGTTGCACTGGCCGGAATGGGGCGTTGTCTCCATCTCACGCAACAATGCGTTCATCTCTTCCGTCCGCATCTGCCGCCCCGACCTGATCGAGCCGTGGCAGGCCATGCGCGACAGGATCGCCTCCATCTTCGCTTGCAGGGATTGGCTTTGGCCCAGATCGGCCAATTCATCCAACACATCGCGAAGCAGCGCCGCCGCCGAGATATTGCCCAATATCGCAGGCGTTTCGCGAACCGCTATGGCTGATCCGCCAAAGGGTTCGATGGACAGACCAAGGGTGGCAAGATCAGCCGCAATATCCAGCAGACGCCCGGCATCGGTGGGCGAAAGGTCCACAATTTCCGGGATCAACAGCGCCTGCGCCTTCACTCCGGTTTCTGCCATCTGCCGCTTCAAACGCTCATAAACCAGCCGTTCATGGGCGGCGTGCTGATCAACGATCACCATCCCAGTGGCCGTTTGCGCAATGATGTAATTCTCGTGCACCTGCGCGCGGGCGGCACCCAAAGGGTACTCAATAGTGTCAGCGCGTGCAGCCTCTTGCACCCGTACCTGTGGCGCTTCGGCAAAGCCGAGCGCATTGTTTTCGGGTGCCTGAAAGGCATAGGCACGTGACAGGCTTGATTGCGAGGGCCGCTCCATCTGATAGACGCGCGCCTCGGGTCGCATGGCGGCCAGGGTTGCATCGGCCACGGTGCTGCTGGCCCGATGCCCCGCACCCGAAAGTGCCGTGCGCAGCCCGGTGATGATCAGGCTGCGCGCTGCATCAGGCTCGCGAAAACGAACTTCAGATTTCGCGGGATGCACGTTCACATCCACCCGTTCAGGATCGCAGATCAAGTTCAGCACCGCTGCTGGATACCGGTCCCGGCTCAGGAAATCGAAATAAGCCACCCGCAGCGCGCCCAACAGGGTCCGGTCCAGCACCGGGCGACCATTGACGAAAATGAACTGTTGCACCGAAGATCCGCGCGAATAGGTCGGCAGGGCCGCATAGCCCGCCAGTCGCATCCCGTCACGTTCAACATCAATACGCAGCGCATTTTCGATGAAATCGCGCCCCAATACCTGCGCCAATCGTCCATGCAGCGCGTCAAAGAAATCGCCGTTCTGCGGATCGAGGCGAAAGATCACGCGCGGGGCTTCGCCTTCGTTGCGTTCGGTCAAGCTAAAGCCGACCAGGGGTTCCGCCATCGCCAGACGGCGGATCACATCGGCAATCGCCTGCGCCTCGGCTCGATCCGAGCGCATGAATTTCAACCGTGCGGGGGTGGCATAAAAGAGGTCGCGCAACTCGATCACCGTGCCTTGCACTGCTGCCGCCGGGCGCGCCTCGCCCATGCGGCCGCCTGCCACCGTCAGCGACACTCCATCGTGACCCAAAGCGCGCGAGGTCAGGTTAAGCCGCCCCACGGCACCCAGACTGGCCAGCGCCTCGCCGCGAAACCCAAAGGAACGAATATTCAGCAAGTCCGTTCCATCAATCTTGGAGGTCGCATGACGCGACACAGCCAGCGGCAGGTCGTCCCCGGTCATGCCGCAGCCATCATCCGTCACCCGGATCAAGACCTTGCCGCCCGCCGCATAATCCACCGCAATCCGGCGCGCACCCGCATCCAGCGCGTTTTCGACCAATTCCTTCACCGCCGAAGCCGGACGCTCTACCACCTCGCCCGCCGCAATGCGATTGATGGCGGATTCGTCCAGATGTCGGATCTTCGGGCGGTCAGTATGGCCTATATTGGGTGCGTGATTGATCATGCCACCATTCCTAGCAGATCCAACCCATCAGAGCCACAGATTCGGCTAGTCTTGCGACTCTACCCCTTCGGGTTGGCCCACCACCACAAAGCCCAATTGATCCGGGGTGAACAACGCGGCGGCCACGCGCTTTATGTCCGCCATCGTCACAGCTTCAACCCGCGCATTCCGGGTTTTGGGGTAATCCGGCGACAGGCCCATGATCTGCATTCCCACCAGAATCGACGCAATGGTGCCGTTGCCATCAAAGCGCAGCGGATAGGCCCCGGTCATATAGGTTTTGGCATTGGTCAGTTCTTCTTCGGTAACGCCCTCGGCGGCGATTTTCGTCCATTCCTCGCGGATCACTTTGATCGCCTGCCCGACATTGGCATTGCTGGCCTGAAACTGCCCCAAGATGGATTGCGCGTGATCAAAGCTGGCAAGGCTGGTGCCAATCCCATAGGTCAGGCCGCGTTTTTCGCGCACTTCGGTCATCAACCGGGCCGAGAATCGCCCACCGCCAAGGATTTCATTCAAAAGCGACGCCGCGAAATAGTCGGGGTCATCGAAACGCATACCCTTCTGGCCAAAGACCACCACCGATTGCGGGCCCGGAAACTGCTCTACCATCACGGCTTTGGTATAGACCGGGCTGGCGTCGGCGGGCTCTGGAGCGCCGGTTGCAGGCAGATCGCCCAGCAACGTGTCGAGCAGCGCACCCAGATCGGCGGGGCTGATGTCACCCGCTGCGGCGACATGGATCTGATCGCGCGCCACGGCATCGGCAAAGGCCGTAACGATATCTGCACGGGTCAGCGCGGTCACGCTGTCGATGGTGCCAGAGCCATCTGTTGCATAGGGATGGTCGCCATAGCTGCGCGCCCGCGCCAATTTGCTGGCAATCGCGCCGGGGTCTTTTTCATCAGCCCGCAACCCGGTCAGAACCTGCCCGCGCACACGTTCCACGGCATCATCATCAAAACGCGGATGGGTCAGGGCAGAGTGCAACAAGGCCACGCCCTGATCACGGTTCTCGGTCAGGAAGGTGGCTGAAACCGAAAGCCCGTCCTGATCCGAAGCAAAGCCGATCCTGGCCGCAAGATCATCGCGCGCGGCGGCAAAGCCCTGACTATCAAGATCACCAGCGCCTTCTTCGATCAGCGCCGTCATCAGATTGACAGCGCCGCGCTTGCCTGCACGATCCAGCGAGGTGCCCCCCGAAAAGCGGATTTGCAGCGCGGTAAAGGGAATACCATGATCTTCGACCAGCCAGGCCTTGAGTCCGCCGGGCGAAACAACCTCCTGGATATTGGTCTCTGCCTGTAAGGGCGGCGCCAGCGCCAAAATCACCAAGGCAGAGCGAAACAGCGCACGGATCATTGTTGGGCCTCTGCTTTCGGTGTCAACCAGCCTGTCACGGCATTGTCACGGGTCAACACCTTGCGGGCGACGGCCATGACCTCGTCTTCGGTCACCGATTGCAAAACAAGCGACCAGCTTTGCTCATCCTCAATCGTCAACCCAACGGCCAGGGCCGCACCATATTTGCGCGCCAGCCCCCCCGAATCATCACGCGCATAGATATCATCAGCGCGAATCTGGGTCTTGATACGGGCAAAGTCCTTGGCGTCTACGCCGTCTTTCAGAAATTTGGCGATCACCTTGTCCATCGCCGCCTCGGCCTCGGCAAGACTGACACCGGGGACCGGTCCAAGCGCGACGCCAAAGGTATCGGGATCAACGGTCGTGGCATCATAAAACGCCGATGACCAAACTGCCGTCTGCGTATCAAACTGCAAGGCGCGCGCAAAAACCGAAGTTGTGCCAGAACCTCCCAGCAATTCCGCCAAAAGCGTCAGCGCAGCCGCCTCTTTCTGATCGCCGGAATGGCGGTTGGGGGCCAGATAGGTCCGAACCAGATAGGGCTCTGACACCCGCTCATCCGCCAGCACCATCCGCCGCTCGGCCAATTGTGGTGGTTCTTGGGGGCGGACACGCGGCTTTATCTTGTCGGATGGGGCCACAGGGCCATAATATTTTTGGGCCATCGACAGAACGGCATCGGGCTGCACATCGCCCGCGACCACCAGAATGGCATTATTGGGCGCATAATTGGCCTGATAGAAATCCAGCGCATCCTGTCGCGAAAGTTGCGCCATTTCCCGCCGCCAGCCAATCACCGGAATCCCATAGGGGCTGTTCAAAAACTGCGCCGCCGCCATCTGTTCGTTCAACAACGAGCCGGGGTCCGAATCAGTGCGCTGCGCCCGCTCTTCCAAAATCACATCGCGCTCGGTTTTCACGTCTTCTTCGGTCAGGCGCAAATTGCGCATCCGGTCGGATTCCATTTCCATCATCAGGTCCAGCCGATCCGCTGCCACGCGCTGAAAATAGGCGGTATAATCCGAGGTGGTGAAGGCGTTGTCATTGCCGCCCTGCGCCTCGACACGCGCAGAAAACTGACCGGGGGGCACTTTGTCGGTGCCTTTGAACATCAGATGCTCCAGAAAATGCGCAATCCCCGAATGGCCGGGGCTTTCATCAGCAGCGCCGATTTTATACCACACCATCTGTGTGACAACAGGCGCACGGTGATCCTCGATCACCACAATCTGCAAGCCATTTTCCAGCCTGAAGGTGCTGACGGTATCCCCCATTGCGGGAATGGCAAAACCGCAAAACCCAAGGGTCGCAAGGGTGACAGCACCCCGACCAAAAGACCCAAACATCCGTTACTCCAATGATGGAACAGGTTTAGCCATAGCTACCCGGATGGCGGGACAAAACAACCCCCGCATAAGCGAAAGTTACTTTCTGGTAACTCCGTCCGGTGGCGCAGAGGGCGTCTTGACGCCTGCCGCGCGCCAACGCGCCAATTCGGCATATTGATCGAGCGCCATCTTGGCATAGGCCTTGAAATAGACGTTCACGTTCATGATCCGCTCCAGCAACCGCCCATCATGCTTGCGCCGCCATTCCAGATCTTCGGCCGCAAGCGATTGACGGATACCTGCCGTTACGCCTTTGCGCGTCGCGTAATTGTAAAGCCCGGCATCACCGGCAGGAACCGTGCCCGTCGCCATCGGCTTGCCGCCCAGCGCCGTGACGGCATCATCAAACGGTTTCGGATCGGTGCGATTCTCGCCCCCCGGCGTTGGCTCGGGCAGGGCTGCAAGATCTTCAGGCATCGCAAGGCCCTTGGGCGGCAATATGCCGAACTCATCCGGCCCGTCAGTCGCTGAGCGCAGATTCATCAGCACCGGCGCTTTACCATGGCCGCCGCAGGCTGACAGCAACAGAATTGCTGCACCCGCCGCTGCGAGGACCGCCTTTGATGACCGCATGCCTGCCTCCGTTTCGTCTGTCCTTGCCGTCTTAGCGCATCGCTTTGCCCGCGTCACGGGGTCTTTCGGCGCTTGGTGACGGGCTTGGTCTGTCCGGCCCCCCTGGGTTTGCCGCCCGCAAAGATCACGAGCCCCAAAGCCCCTGCAAAAACCGCAACATCTGCCAGGTTAAAGGAATACGGGTTTTCGATGCCACAGCAAGACATGTTCAGAAAATCGGCCACAGCACCATAGGCCAACCGGTCCACCACATTTCCAAAGGCCCCACCAACCAGCAACCCGGCCGATATCTGGGCCAAGACCCGCATCTTCTCGCGCCGCACCCACAAAATGACCCAGGCCGAAATCACCAGCGCAACAGCAATCAAAACCCAACGCACAACATCCGCAGAATTGGCAAACAAGCCAAAATTCACACCCTTGTTCCAGGCCATTCGAAAATTGATCAAGGGCGGCAACACGTCGATTTCGCCACGCGTAAAAAGATCAAGCCATTGAACAACAAACCATTTCGTTAGTTGATCCAGCCCGAAAGTAACCATGGCCGACAAAAAAAGCGCGCGCATCGGATCAATGCCGGAAATGGCGCTGGCCGGTAAACACCATCGCCAACCCCGCCGCATCTGCCGCCACAATCACCTGATCATCATTCATTGACCCACCGGGCTGAATCACCGCCGTTGCCCCGGCCTCGGCTGCTGTCAACAAGCCATCGGGAAACGGGAAAAACGCATCTGAAGCGACCACTGAGCCAATTGTCGGGCTTTGGGTCAGCCCCAACGCCTCGGCCATATCGCCTGCCTTACGCGCCGCGATCCGGGTCGAATCGACCCGGCTCATTTGCCCGGCCCCAACGCCTACAGTCGCCCCGTCCTTGACATAAACAATCGCATTGGATTTCACATGCTTTGCCACTTTCCAGGCAAACAACATATCTGCAAGTTCCGCCTCGCTCGGCGCCCTTTTGGTCACGATCTTCAAATCGGAGACTGCAATCCCACCTGCATCACGGTCCTGGACCAACACCCCACCTGCCACTTGCTTGAACGCCAAGGCCGCCAGGGCCGGATCTGGCAGGCCCTTGGTTGTCAGAAGTCGTAGATTCTTCTTGGTGGCAAAAACCGCCTTTGCCGCATCGCTGGCCCCCGGTGCAATCACAACCTCGGTAAAAATCTTCACGATCTCTTCGGCAGTTTCAACGTCAAGCGGCTGATTCAATGCGACAATTCCACCAAAAGCCGAGGTCTGATCACAGGCATAGGCGCGCAGATAGGCCTCTTTCAACGTGGCCGCTTTTCCCACACCGCAGGGGTTGGCGTGCTTGATGATCGCACAGGCCGGGCCATCATTCGCAAATTCCGCCACCAGCTCAAAGGCCGCATCGGTGTCATTAATGTTGTTGTAGGACAGCTCTTTACCCTGCCACTGATGTGCGGTGGCTATGCCTTGCCGGCCGGTGCCATCGGCATAGAAAGCAGCACGCTGATGAGGGTTTTCCCCATAGCGCAACCCTTGAACCAAGCTGCCCGAGAAGGATTTCCGCCGCGGAAACGGCTGGCCCAACTGCTGCGAAAGCCACGCCGAAACCGACACATCATAGGCTGCCGTGCGCGAGTAGGCCACAAGCGCCAGCTTTTGCCGATAGGCCATCGAGGTTGCCCCGTCTTGCGCCTTCATCTGGGCAATCAGGCCTTCATAATCGGCGGGATCGGTCACAACGGCCACCGAACGGTGATTCTTTGCCGCCGAGCGAATCATCGCCGGGCCACCGATGTCGATTTTGTCGATGCAAATCTCATAGCCCGCCCCTTTGGCGACGGTTTCTTCGAACGGATAAAGGTTGACGATCACCAGATCAATCGGCTCGATCCCATGCGCAGCCATTTGCAACAGGTGTTCATCATCATCGCGCAGGGCCAGAAGCGCGCCGTGGATATTGGGATGCAGCGTCTTGACGCGCCCGTCCATCATCTCGGGAAACCCTGTCACATCAGACACATCGCGAACTTCAAGTCCTGCCGTGCGCAACATCCCCGAAGTGCCTCCGGTCGAGATCAATTCCACCCCCATCGCGGCCAAAGCCCGCGCCAGATCCAACAAACCTGATTTATCGGAAACGGAAATCAGCGCGCGGCCAATGGGAACAAGATTGGGCATTTTGACGGTTCCTTTCAGGATCAGATCGGCACCGGGAAATCCTCGCGGCCCAGATCGCGGATGGCCAGCGGAGTATCCTGTGCTTTCGCCAAGGTCCAGCCGATCCGCGTTTCCAATCCCATCGCACGAGCAGAAAGCACGATTTGCCGCGCAGGACGTGGCTTCAACCGGGACTTCTCCAGATAAACCGAGGCCTCCAGTGACAACACCGCCGCGCCAACAAAGCGAAACACCCAGATCTCGCCACTTTTCAATGCCAAGGAAACCGCAGTGCCCCCCAGATCCAAAGCCGCATCCACATCAGGATGCAGATGAAACCGCAGAGCAAATCCTACGCCCTCCATCCGCCCATCCGTCAATATCCGCTCAAACCGCTCGCGTTCGGCCATGTTTTGCGCCGCCAAAGTATCAATCCCGGTCAGAATGCGGCCATCGACCGAAAGGGTCAGATCGCGCAGATGGCTCAGTCCATGCGTGGCCGACCACCCAGTATGCGCAATATAGAGATGCGCACCTTCCGGGCTGGTGGACTGTCGCAGACTGGACACTCGGGCACGGTCGCTCAAGACCTCGCCCTTGCGACCATTGGACAGGCGCGATGAGGAAAACCCCTCAAGGGCAAGCGTCGAATGTGAGGGTGTTGCCCGCCCTGCCCGTGCCCACTCCCCGCCGAAAGGCAAACCAGACCCGCAGGCCACAACCACAGGTCGCCGCCCCGATGTCAGCTCGAACGCCGCCGTCGAGGCATGAGCCACAGCGCCCGCCCGCCCGCCCGGCGGAGCGGCGGCATCAACGATCAATGTGGTGCGCCCACCCCCCAGCCGGCCGAACCCCATGGCCAAA
>JAGPBG010000433.1 GCA_018063485.1 Cypionkella sp. | reverse complement strand
AGACTGCCTGCGCGGATTGACGAGCGAGTAGAGGAAGTGGTGGAGCGGGTGAAAGCCAAGGCGCGTGACGCCGGGCTTGATCCGGCATTGATGGAAGACCTTTGGCGGCGGTTGATAGAGTGGTCGATTGCGCGCGAAGAAAAGATTCTGGGGCAGGAACGCCGCTGAAGCGGTGCAATGACGGCCACTTTGATTGACGGCAAAGCGATAGCGGAAAAGATACGGGCGCAAACCTTGCGTGAGGCGAAAACCTTGGGTGCAGAAGGTTGGATACCAAAGCCGGTCTCGATTTCCGTTGGCGAAGTGGCCGGTGATGGTGGCCACCTTGACAAGAAACGCGGTGCTGGCGACACCAACGCAAATGGACCATTGTCGCATTGCTTTTGCGGCGACAATGCAAGGAGGGAAAGATGAACGCTAAGGTTATCGACGGTAAGGCATTCGCGGCCAATGTGCGCGGGCAGGTGGCTGTCCATGTTGCCAAGTTGAAGGAAAGCCACGGGATCACGCCCGGCCTGGCGGTAGTCTTGGTGGGGGAAGATCCGGCCTCTCAGGTTTATGTGCGTAACAAGCATGCTTCGACCGTGGAAGTTGGAATGGCATCTTTCGAACATCGGTTGCCCGCGGATACTTCGGAAGCCGATCTGCTGGCCCTGGTAAAAAACCTGAACGCCGATGCGAAAGTTCACGGCATTTTGGTGCAACTGCCGTTGCCTTCGCATCTGAACTCCGAGCTTGTCATCAACACGATTGACCCGGCCAAGGATGTTGACGGCTTTCACATTTCGAACGTCGGCCTGCTGGGGACCGGGCAAAAGAGCATGGTACCCTGCACGCCTCTGGGCTGTCTGATGATGTTGCGTGATCATCATGGCAAGCTGGCCGGGTTGAATGCGGTAGTGGTGGGGCGGTCCAATATCGTGGGCAAGCCGATGGCGCAGTTGTTGCTGGGCGATAGCTGCACGGTGACGATTGCGCACAGCCGCACCAAGGATCTGGCGGCGGTGTGCCGGGGCGCCGATATTCTGGTGGCAGCCGTGGGGCGACCCGAGATGATCACTGGTGATATGGTGAAACCGGGGGCTACGGTGATTGATGTGGGCATCAACCGGATCGAGCGCGATGGCAAGGGCAAGCTGGTGGGTGATGTCGATTACGCCAGTGCGGCCGCAGTGGCTGGTGCAATCACCCCAGTGCCGGGCGGTGTGGGGCCGATGACGATTGCCTGTCTTTTGGCCAACACCCTGACGGCCTGTTGCCGCGCCAACGGTCTGCCCGAGCCGGAAGGTCTGACCGCCTGAACGCGTGCAAGTAATTGTTTGTGCTCGCCCCCAGAGTGCAATTGCAACTGATGCGCCGAAGCGCTATCCAACAGGTGTAAGTGGTTGCGCGCCGGGGGAAAATGTCGGCGGTATTCAAAGAAGTTTATCAGGATTTCCGATCAGGTATGCCCATTGCGATATGGGCATTCTTTTCTGTTGTTCTGGTGATTACCGGGCCCTTTGGCACCTATGCCACCATGACCCTTCAACGACGGGCATTGTTTTGGGTGCCGGTGATGGCCCTCGCGATTACCGCTTCGACGGCCATTCGCGCCTATGTTACCTCGGTGCTGGGCCTGACCGATTTCAAGCGCGGATCGCTGGCGGTCACCGCTCTGGTAAGTCTGGTTTGCGCGCCGCCGCTTTATGCCTTGCCCTTTCTGTGTGATGATCTCCCAGCGGTGCGGCCGGGGTTGCTGGAGGTTGCGGTGCTGGTTGCCTCGGCCTCTTTGGGCATTTGCTCCATACGAAAATCGCTGGCAGCGGATGCTCCGCCGGAACCTGCGGCGGTCTCACCACGCATCTTTCAGAGGCTGGAGCCGCAAGCGCAGGGTAAGCTGATGTCGATCTCTGTGCGCGATCACTATGTTGAGGTGCGCACTTGCTGGGGAATTTCGAATGTTCTGTTGCGTCTTTCGGATGCCATTGCCGAGACCGATCCCGAGCCTGGCGGGCAGGTGCATCGGTCGCATTGGGTGGCGTGGCATGCGATCCAGAGGGTGGAACAGGATGGGGCCAAGACCGTTCTGCACTTGCTCGATGGTACCCAGTTGCCGGTCAGCCGCGCGAATCTTTGCAAGTTGGAGGAGCGCGGCCTGTTATAGGCAAGTGGATAAAATCGTTAGCTGATTTCCCGCGCGCCCGACAGCGAAGCGGGTTTGATCCTTGTCAATGTGGCTTGTTCATATGCTGACTAGGGTAGTCAGGTACCAAGCAAAGGAGATCAGAGATGTCACATACACCCCACGCTCTTGCGGAAGAGTTTCCAGATCATGTGCAGAAAATTTCGGCGCTGAAAGAACATGATACGTATTTTGCGCGGCTGGTCGAGGATTATGATGCTGTGAACGAAAAGGTCCACCGGTCGGAGGTGCGGCTGGATCTGATCACCGAAGAGGATGAAGAGCATCTGCGCAAGAAGCGCGCGGCGCTGAAGGATCATATCTGGGCGCGATTGAAGGTCTGACAAAGCAAGGGCGGGGGTTTTACACCCCCGCACCCCATGAGATTTCCTAACGATGAAGACGATAATTCCAGATAAGTTCTAGGGAACCGGCTCAGTCGGCGATGTCATAGGGCAAGAGGCCGCGCCGGTCGGGATCGACGCGCAGGCGGCGTTCCAAGGGCGGGACCGAGCG
>JAGPBG010000432.1 GCA_018063485.1 Cypionkella sp. | reverse complement strand
TGCGATGTGGTGGATTCGGGCTTCGATTCAGGAATATATCCTGCGGTCATGGTCTTTGGTGAAACTGGGCACCACCTCGGCGCAGAAGAAGCTGTTTTTCAACCTGCGCAAGGCCAAGGCCAAGGTTGGCGCGTTGGAAGAGGGCGATTTGCGGCCCGAGAATGTGGCCCGCATTGCCACTGAATTGAACGTGAGCGAAACCGAAGTGATCGACATGAACCGTCGGCTTGCCGGTGGCGATGCATCGCTGAACGTGATGGTCGGCTCGGATGGCGACAGCACAACGCAGTGGCAGGATTGGCTGGAGGATGAAGACAGCGATCAGGCCAGCGATTATGCCGAGAAAGACGAGTTTGAAACCCGTCATGCCCTGCTGCAACAGTCCATGGCAGCGCTGAACGAGCGTGAGCGCGATATCTTGATCGAGCGCCGGTTGGCGGAAACGCCGGTCACGCTGGAAGAACTGTCGGATCGCTATGGCGTCAGCCGCGAGCGGATTCGCCAGATCGAGGTGCGCGCGTTCGAAAAGCTGCAAGCGCGGATGCGCGAATTGGCCAAGGGCAAGGGCATGGTGGTTCCTGCCTGAACCCGCACAACGGCGGCGGGCCCCATGCCTGCCGCCAAAGATGGCCGCGTTTGCTCACCTGTTCATCGCTTCATGCAAGTTTGTGTTTGCCCAATGGCGCCGGTCAAGCTACGACCGTAACTCCAAAGCGGAGAGCCTTGCATGACGATGTTGGAAACCTTTCTGAAGCCGATGCACCGGGAGGGCTATCGTTTTGTCGCGATTTTCGCCGCCATTACGCTGGTTCTGTTCTGGCTGTGGGAGCCGCTGGGTTGGCTCGGTTTGGGTCTGACGATCTGGTGCTACTATTTCTTCCGCGACCCGAAGCGCTACGTTCCGCAGGTTGAGGGGCTGGTTGTAAGCCCGGCTGATGGCGTGGTTTCCCTGATTGAACTGGCAGTTCCTCCGGTGGAATTGGGCATGGGCCCCGCGGCATTGACGCGGGTTTCGGTGTTCATGTCCGTGTTCAATTGCCATGTGAACCGTGCGCCAGTTGGCGGCAGGGTGAAGGCAATTGCTTATCGTGCGGGCACATTCGTGAATGCCTCGCTTGATAAGGCCTCTGAAAATAACGAGCGCAATTCGGTGTGTATTGAATTGCCTGATGGTCGCCAGATTGCTGTGGTGCAGATCGCCGGGCTGGTGGCGCGGCGAATCGTGTGTTTCACCAAAGTGGGGCAGGCACTGCGCACGGGGGAGCGCTTTGGGCTGATCCGGTTTGGATCGCGGCTGGATGTGTATTTGCCGGATGGGGTTGAACCCATGGTCGGGCTGGGACAAACGATGGTCGGCGGAGAGACGGTGCTTGCCGATCTTGGCCGCACCGGCGGCGCTGTTCGGGTAGGGCGGGAATAATGACCCCTCCGCCGCCAGATCGCCGTCGGCCTTTGCTGCGCTATCTGCCCAATTCGGTGACGATTGGCGCGCTTTGCGCTGGGTTGACAGCCATTCGCTTTGCGATTGAAGGCAAACTTGCCGAAGCTGTGTTGCTGATCGTGGTTGCCGCGTTGCTTGACGGCTTGGACGGACGGCTTGCGCGGCTGTTGAAGAGCGAAAGCGATATCGGGGCGGAACTGGATTCCCTTGTCGATTTTGTCAATTTTGGCGTGGCCCCGGCCTTGGTGATGTATATTTGGGCCTTCGAGGGGCAGGGCGGGATCAGTTGGCTGCCGGTGCTGATCTATGCGGTGTGCTGCGTGCTGCGTCTGGCGCGGTTCAATGTGGGCAACCGAACCGAGAGCGATACGCGCGAATATCAGCATTTCCGAGGAATACCCTCGCCTGCCGGGGCGCTTATGGTGATGCTGCCGCTTTATGTGGCCTATATGGCACCTGGTCTGCCGCATCTGGCAGCACCTTTGATCGGGCTTTATATGGTTCTGGTCGGCGGATTGATGATCAGTCGGGTGCCTACACCATCGTTCAAATCGGTGAAAGTAAAGGCCAGCCATGCGCGGCTGATCACCATAGGCTTTATCGCCATTGCGGCCGCCATCAGCTTTTTTCCATGGGCCACGCTGGTGGCGCTGTGTCTGGGCTATGCGGTGGTCTTGCTGATCACCATGCGCCGCTTGTCACGCGGTCATCCGCATGAGCATCACGATTAATTCCTTCGGGCCACAGGGATAGACGTCGCATGGACAGGTTACGCTGGGGAATTCTGGGGGCGGCAAATTTCGCGTTGGGCCATATGGCCCCGGCGATTCATGCGGCACGCGGTAATCAGCTTTACGCGCTGGCAACCTCCAGCCAGGGTAAGGCCGATGGTTTCAAGGCGTTTTGCCCCGATCTCAAGGTTTTTTCCAGCTATGATGCTCTGCTGGCTGATCCTTTGATCGAGGCCGTCTATATCCCGCTCCCGAATCATCTGCATGTGGAGTGGACGCTGAAGGCTCTGGCGGCGGGCAAGCATGTGCTGACCGAAAAGCCGATTGCGCTGAAGGCGGCCGAGATTGACGAGATCATCGCTGCGCGCGATGCCAGCGGTTTATTGGCCGCCGAGGCATTTATGATCGTGCATCATCCGCAGTGGAAGCGGGCGAAAGAATGGCTCGTGACGGGTGAGGTTGGTGACCTGCGCCATGTGGATGCGCAGTTTTCATTCTATCTGGCCGCTGACGATAATATCCGC
>JAGPBG010000431.1 GCA_018063485.1 Cypionkella sp. | reverse complement strand
TGAACCCGAATTTCCGAAAATTCCATGTCCCCGTCTCGGCCCTGTCAGGGGGGCAGCGCCAATCGGTGGCCATCGCCCGCGCGGTCTATTTCAACGCCAAGATCCTGATCATGGATGAGCCCACCGCTGCCCTTGGCCCGCATGAGACGCAAATGGTCGCCGACCTGATCAAGGAACTGAAAGCACAGGGCCTTGGCATCTTCCTGATCGACCATGACATCCATTCGGTGATGCAGCTTTGCGACCGCGCCGCAGTGATGAAAAACGGCGAATTGGTCGGCACCGTCAATGTCGATGAGGTGACGGATGAGGATATCCTTGGCATGATCATCTTGGGCAAGAAACCTGCGAAGGCCGCTTGAATGTATATCGGGCTTGATCTTGGCACTTCGGGACTGAAAGGTGTTCTGATTGACGACAGCCAGCGCGTGCTGGCCGAGGCCTCTGCCCCCTTGACCGTTCGGCGCCTGTTTGAAGGTTGGAGCGAGCAAGACCCGGCGCAATGGATCAGTGCCGCAGAAACCGTATTGGGTCAGCTTGCAACCCATGGCCCCATCCGCGCCATCGGCCTGTCTGGCCATATGCACGGGGCCACGGTGCTCGACGCCTCAAATCAGGTGCTGCGCCCCTGCATGTTGTGGAACGATACCCGAAGCCATCTGGAGGCCGCGCAGATGGATGCCAACCCGGCCTTTCGCGCCATCAGCGGCAATATCGTGTTCCCCGGCTTTACCGCGCCCAAGGTCGAATGGCTGCGCAGCCATGAACCGGCCCTATGGTCGCGCATTGCCATGATCTTGCTGCCGAAAGACTACCTGCGCCTGTGGCTGACCGGCGACCATATATCCGAGATGTCGGATTCTGCGGGCACAGCATGGTTTGACACCGGACGGCGCGACTGGTCGGATAATCTGCTATCGGCCTGCCACCTGACCCGCGCTCAAATGCCCAAGCTGATCGAAGGCTCTAGCGCCTCCGGCACCCTTCGCCCCGAACTCGCTGCCCGTCTTGGCCTTCCCCCGGGGGTGATCGTGGCTGGAGGAGGTGGCGACAATGCCGCCGCTGGCGTCGGTGTCGGTGTTGTGCGCGCGGGCGAGGCTTTCGTGTCGCTTGGCACCTCGGGCGTGCTCTTTGCCGCAAACAACGGCTATCAGCCCGATCCTGCCACTGCCGTGCATACCTTCTGTCACGCCCTGCCCGCCACTTGGCACCAGATGGGCGTGATCCTTGCCGCAACCGACGCATTGAACTGGTATGCGGGCCTTGTCGGCCAAACCGCCGCCACCTTGACCGGCGAACTCGGCCCGCTGCAAGCGCCTTCCAAAACCCGTTTCCTGCCCTACCTGGGCGGCGAGCGCACCCCCCTGAACGATGCCGCCATTCGTGGCGCTTTCATCGGGCTGGAACATTCCACCGACCGCAGCGCAGGCACCCGCGCCGTGCTGGAGGGCGTGACTTTCGCCATCCGCGATTGCCGCGATGCCTTGGCCTCGACCGGCACCAGGCTGGAACACCTGATCGCCGTCGGCGGCGGCTCACGGTCCGACTACTGGCTTTGCGCCATCGCCACCGCCCTTGATATCCCCGTCCAAATTCCTGCTGCCGGGGATTTCGGCGGCGCTTTCGGTTCGGCTCGTCTTGCGATCATGGCCGCCACCGGGGCGGGGGCAGAAATCGCCACCCTCCCCCCAATCGCCCGCGTGATCCAACCCGATCGCGCCCTTTCCGACGCATTCGACGCCGGCCACGCCCGCTACCGCGCCGCCCAATCTGCCATCAGGAGCCTGACATGACCGATTTTTTCAAGAACATTCCCCAGATCAGATTTGAAGGCACCGACAGCACCAATGAATTCGCTTTTCGCCACTACGATCCCGATGAGGTGATCCTTGGCAAACGGATGGAGGACCATCTTCGCTTTGCGGTTGCCTATTGGCACTCCTTCGCTTGGCCGGGTGGCGATCCTTTCGGCGGCCAAACCCTGCAACGCCCCTGGTTCGGCGACAGCATGGATCTGGCCAGACTGAAAGCCGATGTCGCGTTTGAGATGTTCGATATTCTGGGCACCCCGTTCTATTGCTTCCACGATGCCGACGTCCGCCCCGAGGGTGCAACCTTCGCTGAAAGTCGCCGCAATCTAGAGGAAATCGTTGATTACCTTGGGCAAAAGCAATCTACCCACAAGGCGAAACTCCTTTGGGGCACCGCCAATATGTTCAGCCACGCGCGCTGGATGGCAGGGGCTGCCACCAACCCCGACCCCGAGGTCTATGCCTTTGCCGCTGCAACCGTGAAATCTTGCATGGATGCCACGATGAAGCTGGGCGGGCAGAACTACGTTCTTTGGGGCGGACGAGAGGGTTACGAGACGCTTCTCAACACCGACCTGAGCAAGGAACGCGCCCATGCTGGCCGCTTTTTGCAATCGGTGGTGGAATACAAACACAAGATCGGTTTCAAAGGTGCGATCCTGATCGAGCCAAAACCGCAAGAGCCGTCCAAGCATCAATACGACTACGATGTCGCCACGGTTTACGGATTTCTCAAGGATTTCGGGTTGGAAAAAGAGGTGCAGGTCAACATCGAGCACGGCCACGCCATACTTGCAGGCCACGGCTTTGAACATGAAATCGCCACCGCAGCGGCGCTTGGCATCTTTGGCTCCATCGACATGAACCGCAACGATTACCAATCAGGCT
>JAGPBG010000430.1 GCA_018063485.1 Cypionkella sp. | reverse complement strand
TCTTTATCGGGCTTGGATGGCGGAAATGCGCACGCCGTTCTTTCGCTCCTATCTGTGCAATGACCCCGAACTTGTTGATCTGGTTCTGAAACGGCGCGCGTCGGATTTCCCCAAGTCCGAGCGGATTCGCGTGGGTCTCAAACCGCTTTTGGGCGAGTCGGTCTTCATTTCCAACGGTGCGCTCTGGGCCCATCAGCGCCGCATCATTGACCCGGCCTTTGAAGGTGGCCGCATCCGCACCGTGTTTCCCGCGATGTGGGACAGCGGCGTGGCGGCGGTCGAGCGCCTGACCCCGCTTGCCGACGGGCGCGCGGTTGAGATCGAGGCACAGACCAGCCATGTGGCGATGGATGTGATCTTTCGCACGTTGTTTTCGGTGTCGATCGAGGATGAGATCGCCAATGCCGCGTTTCAGACATTTCGCGAGCATCAGGCGGCGCAACCGGTTGCCAATATCGGGGCGCTGTTGCCCCTGCCGCGCTGGTTCCCGCGTCTGCATTCGCGCAAGACCCTGAAAACCGCGCGCATCATCCGCGATTTGATCGGCCAGTTGACCCGGCAGCGGGCCGACGCCATAGCGCAAGGCAAGGCCCCGGATGATCTGTCGACCAAGATCATGACAACCCCAGATCCCGAGACCGGCAAGCTGTTCGAGACCGAGGAGATGATTGATCAGGTGGCGATCTTCTTTCTGGCCGGGCATGAGACGTCGGCGGCGGCGCTGGCCTGGGCAATCTATTTGCTGGCGCGCTATCCGGTCTGGCAGGAAAAACTCGCGGCCGAGGCGATTGCCGTGATTGATCCCGAAAAGATATATTTCTCGACCCTGTCCAGACTGCGGGTGTCGCGGGCGGTCTTTCGCGAAGCCATGCGGCTTTATCCGCCGGTGCCGATGTATGTGCGCGAAGCCGCCTGTCCCGAGGAGTTTCGGGGGCGAAAGATCAAGCGCGGGTCTCAGGTCATCCTGAGCCCCTGGCACCTGCACCGGCACGAAAAGCTGTGGGAGCGCCCCGATGCGTTCGATCCCGGCCGATTTGAGACTCCAAACGGCAAGGAATGCATGCGCACCGCCTATATTCCGTTTTCGGCAGGGCAGCGGGTTTGCCCCGGCTCGGCCTTTGCCATGGCCGAAGGGCAATTGCTGTTGTCGTTGTTGGTGCGCGCGTTCCGCTTCGATGTCATCGAGGGCGATGTGCCGGTTCCGGTGGCGCATCTGACGGTGCGCTCGGCCACCGGGATTCGCTTGCGGCTGACCCCGCGAAGCCAAAACGACCAGAAGGATACGTTGCAATGACGCCGACCCCCGATTTGAAGATCAAACCCGGTGGCCTCAGCGCCTGGCCCTATTGGCTGACGATGACCTTTGTGCCGCTGGTCATTCTGGCGGTGACCAAGGGAGGCTGGACCATCCTTTTGATCCCGTTTTATGGCTGGGTCTTGATGCCGATCCTCGATATCGTCCTGGGCAAGAATCTGCGCAATCCCGATCCCGATACGCCGGACAAGGATCTGTTCTGGTTTCGCCTGCTGACATGGGTGTGGTTTCCCATCCAGTTCGTGCTGGTGTTCGGCACGATCTGGTATGTAACGCGGGTCGGGCAGTTTTCGACGCTGGAAACCCTTGGCATCATGTTCGGCATCGGGGTGACCACCGGAACCGTCGGCATCGTCTACGCGCATGAGCTGTTTCACAAGCCAAGCCGGATCGAGCGGGGTTTGGGCGATCTGCTGATGGCGCTGGTGCTCTACGGTCATTTTCGTACCGAGCATCTGCTGGTGCATCATCCCTTTGTCGGCACCCCGCGCGATACCGTGACAGCGCGCTACAACGAAGGCTTTCACCGCGCCTTCTTTCGCATTCTGCGCACCGGTTTCGGTTCTGCCTGGCGCGCGGAAAAGGCGATGCTGGCCCGGCGCAAGCGCTCGCCTTGGCACCTGTCGAATCCGATCTGGAAATATCTGGCGCTGCAATCGGCCTTTCTTGCCCTGGCCTATGGCATTGGCGGCTGGATCGGTGTTGGCCTGTTTGCGTTTCAAGCCATTGTCGCGATCTGGCAGTTGGAGTTGACCAATTACGTCGAGCATTACGGTCTGACGCGCAAGCATCTGGGGGCGGGGAAATACGAGCCGGTCCAGCCGCATCACTCATGGGATTCGGCGCATCGGGTTTCAGGGCTGTTGCTGATCAACCTGCAGCGCCACGCCGATCACCATGTTCATCCGATGCGGCGTTTCCCGCTGTTGCAGATCTACGACGAATCCGAGGTGCCGATGCTGCCGACGGGTTATCCGCCGATGACTGCGCTGGCGATGGTGCCACCGTTGTGGCGCCGGATGTTCAATCCGCGAGTGCGCGCCTGGAGAAAGCAGTTCTACCCGGAGATTGAGGATTGGACTCCTTACAAGACCGGAACCCTGCCGATGCCGAAGGGGGCCGGCTGAACGCGACGCGGGCCCATCTGATCAACAGGGAGGCGCCGCCTGCATTTGCGGCGTCGCCTTGAACCGCTGGCATTGCAATGAGGCCGGCCTTTCAAGAATTTTGCAAACCCAGCAGATGGTGTCGGCGCAGGCGCGGAGTGTGAGCACACAGCGATGGCAATGGTGAGGCGGATAAATCACCCGACCGCCGGGTGATTTCACGGATCGAAAATCTGCCATGTATCTTTTGCAACGCCTGGACCGATGGACGATCCTGACGTTCGGCTT